>JAUXNU010000175.1 GCA_030682655.1 Actinomycetota bacterium
TCTTGAAGGCCTACTGCGAGCCGTTGAACTCCACCATGCTTCTGGCAGAAGCAGACGGCTGCGTCGTCGGTCTGCTCGGGCTTCTCGGTCGCATGTTGCCGCAGGAGGCACACGTCGGCTCCTTGGGAATCTCGGTCGAGCGCGACCACCGCGGATGCGGTATCGGGACGCGACTCATCGAGAGGCTCTTCGAGTGGGCGCCGCAGCACGGCGTCCGCAGGATCGAGGTCGAAGCGTTCGCCAACAACCCGGATGCCATTCGCCTCTATCAGCGGTTGGGGTTCGAGCGTGAGGGCGTACGTAGAGACGCTGTGACCGTCGACGGCGAGTACGTTGACGCGGTGCTCTTGGCCAAGCTCTTGACGTAGCCAGCGCATCAGACAGCGCGCCTCGTGAGATATCCTCAGGTTGGGAGCGCGCAGACGTACTTCAGGTCGTGCACCCAGAGTTCGGCGTCATCCAGGGCGATACATTGCGATGGGAGATCGGTGCGAAGGCGCAGGTTCCATCTGTTCGCTGGACTCGCGCTACTGGTGATTGCAGCTGGCGGCGTGCTTCTCTTCGGCCAGCGCGGAGCGAGCGGCCAATCGGTGTCTTCGGTTGGCGGGGAGTCTCTCGCGGTCTCGGGTACGGGTTCCGTGCCGTACTACTTGCAGAACGATCCTGCTTGGGCCGCCGAGACTCTCGGCGGTAGCGGTGAGACCATGGGATCCGCTGGCTGCACGGTGTCATGTATCGCCAGCGGGGTGTCCGCGCTCGGGTCTCCGATGGACCCGGGGGAGGTCTGTGCTGCTCTCAAGAGTGCCGACGGGTTCACCGGCTCGGGAGAGGTCATCTGGAGCGCGGTCAGTGAGATCACCGGCGGGAAGATACGGATCGAGCTCCCGGTCCTGAGCTACGACGTCATCGATCGGGAGTTGTCCCAAGGACGACCGGTCATCACCAAGGTCATGCTCTCGGAAACCGTTCCTCATTGGGTTCTCATCGTGGCGAAGGATGGGCAGGAGTATCTGGTGGTGGATCCGCTGAATCAGGAGAGGCGTCTCGTGAGGCTGTCGGAAAGGTCGGCTACCATCCACGCTATCAGGGTGCTTCGCCGCGGGTGAACCGGTGGCCGTCCGGCAGCCGTCAGGCAACCGTCAGGGCGCCTGACCACAGCAACCGCAGACAGCCGCCCCGTGGCCGCAGCTCAAGCGGATCTCGATAGGTGGGATAGACGTGATGGTGATTCGGGGTTCCATAGTCACGCTCCGTCCGGCGCGGGAATCAGACCGACGCGCCGTCTACCGATGGCTCGCCGAGTCCGATGTGACCCAATCGATGATGGGACCTCCACTCTTCCCCGACACCCCTGCTCCAACTTGGGACGAGTTCTGCGAAGACTACGGGCCGCACTTCTTCGACGGGACGAGGCACCAGGTCGGGAGGTCCTACATCATCGAGGTCGATGGCGAGGCGGTCGGCCACGTGAACTACGACGGGATGGATCTGGTCCAGAACACAGCGGAGCTAGACATCTGGCTTTGCTGTGAAAAGGTCTGTGGGCGAGGCTACGGCCCGGACGCGCTTGTGGCTTTGACCAGCTATCTCCACGAGGCCTTCGGCATCACCGAGTTCATCATCCGGCCGTCTCGGCGAAACGCGAGGGCAATCCACGCGTATGCCAAGGCCGGCTTCACCCTGCTGCCGCCTTCCAACGGGCAACAGACGGAGGTCTACGGCCCAGGCGACTACGCCGACGCCATCGTCATGCGCAAGTGAAAGGCGTGATCTTCAGCGCGAGGGGTGCGCTTCGAAAGAGGGAGGCCGGCCTGGGGGTGCAATGAGGAGGCCGCGAGACCGTCGAGCATCGGCACGCCGAGGTCGGTGATCACGAGGTCGAACCGCCGACTTCCCAGCTCGTACAGCGCATCGGCTCCGTTCCCGACAGTCACGACGTCGTAGCCTTCACGGCCGAGGATGTGCGACACGAGTTCGCGAGTGTCCGGGTCGTCCTCGGCTACAAGAATCGTCGCGGTCGAGGGATCCGCGTGTGCCGACTCCCCGCTGTGCACGGGACGCGCCGGGGCGCCAGGCTCGTACGCGCTCACATCGTCGTCCGCGAGTATCGCGCGGTGGATTTCCTCGGGCGAGAACGTGAACGCCCGCACAGCTTCCACGGCCACCCTGCCGAAGAGCGCGTCGCCGCGATCCCAGGCGAAGCCTCGCACCCGTTCGAACGATTCACCAGAGCGGATCAGAGCGGCGATGTCGCCTTGGACCTGCAGCAGCTCGCTTACCGCGCGCCTTCCCTGGAAGCCGGCACCACCGCATTCCGGGCAGCCGCCAGGACGCGCGACTTGGAACGGGATGTCGTGCGTGTACGGCGAGAGCAGGTCGATCTCCGGCTCGGTCACGTTGCCTATCGACCGGCACTGTGGGCACAGCTGTCGCGCGAGTCTCACCGCGAGAACGAGGGGGGCTGCCTCGGCGATGGTCGCCCGCCCGATTCCGAGACGCTCGAGCCGCTCAAGAGTGGCCGTGGCGTTCGGCGCTTCAATGCTGGCCACTACAAGGCGATCGAGCGAGAGCCTAACAGCCGTCTCGGCCAAAGCGGGGTTCCGAAGCTGGCCCAGATAGAGGATGTCAGGGTTTTGCAGCAGCGCGCCCTCGACGAGCGTCTCCCACGTCGCGCCGGTTCGTGTGTCGACCTGCTGCTGGGCAGCTCGCGGAATCCGGTGTTCGACCGGATCCTCAACCGTCACGATGCGTCGCGTGGCGAGGGCCTCATCAGATAGCAGCGCGCACGCGGCGGTGGTCTTCCCGGAACCCGGAGGACCTGCGACGAGCAGGAGACCGCGCACCCGGGTCAGGTACGCGAGAGCGGTGCTTGCATGATTCGTAG
>JAUXNU010000176.1 GCA_030682655.1 Actinomycetota bacterium
AAAAGTGTTCGGCTTCAGCTGGAATAGGTGTTCGGCTTCAGCCGTTACAGTGTTCGGCTTGCGGCGTTACCGTGTTCGGCTTCGGCAAGAACGGTGTTCGACTTCGACCGGAATACGCATCCCAACACAAAGAGCCTCAGCCAGCCCACGGTCTGGTTGTACTGCCACGGTCCGCCGTAGTCGTACGCATAGTGGCCACGAATCCGGGCAATCTGATCCGGAGACAAGGGAGTCTCGTCCGTGAGGGTCTGCACGTACTTCGTCACGTCACGTTCGTATTGCTCAGCGAACCTAGCTTCGCTGATGCGGTAGATGGGAACTTCGAGGAAATGGTCCCGTGGACTCATGGCAACCCCCCCAGCGGGAGTCCGTGCGCCCTTCCTAACGTGTTTCGGCATGAGCGGCGGGTTTCGCCATTCATGTTGATTCTAGCTCTCACCGTCCGCTCGATGCCGGGGTTCGACGAGCAGGGCGTCGACGTCAATCGGTTCCCCGTGTGTGGCAGCGCGAACATGCTTCTTCGTTGTGGCAGTCGAAACACGGACTGGCCCCGTTCTTCTCGACGTAGGCTCTATGACCCTCGAGCCAGAGTGTCGTGGCGCTGCCTGGGTGTGGGCCCGCCTTGAGGGTGATCCTGGTCAACCCTTCCAGCGGCACACCAGGCTGCGGTGACTGCCCCACGATCAAGTGCGCGAACCCGTCCTGCCCGGACTTCGCGACCTCCGCGAGCGGAAGGGTGCGCTCATCGACCGAGAACCGTGCGACGTGCTCGGGCTTGAGCACGCCTGCTATCGTGTGCGCCGGAACGACGCCGGTGGCCTCTGCGGCCGCGAAAGCCACGACGACGGTCGTGTCCAGGCTGCCGAGGAGATCGTAGGCCTCGCTGAGGGTCTTGCCGTTCAGGTCCGGGACGGAGGTCAAGGGGGCCGGTTCAGGCTCGGGCGAGTCCTCTGCCGTTGAGACACCGTGGGTGCTGCAGCCGCTGACGATAGCGGCAAGGAGGCACAGGACGATCAACTGGTGCAGCCGCCAACGCCTCACATCGCCCCCGCTTCCGGTGTCTGCCCGCGAACCATGTGGCTGGCAGAGCGCCCTGTCTGTCGAACGTCTTTGGCATCACCTGCAGCCGCAAAGCGGCTGTCTGGTGGATGCCATGGTTATGCGACACAGAGCGGCTTGATGTGCTGCACGTCATCCTTGATTGCAGCCTGCGCATCCCATAGGTCGACCGAGCGCTGCATGTTGAGCCAGAACTCCGGAGAGTTGCCGAACAGCCTGGCGAGACGCAGCGCCATCTCGGGACTCACGGCGCGACGCTCGCGAATTAGCTCGTTGACGGACTGGCGCGACACGCCGAGCGCGGAGGCGAGCCCGCTCACGCTCAGATCATAGTCGGGCATGAAGTCCTCGCGCAGCATCTCGCCGGGGTGGATGGGGCGGCGCTGTAGCGGCCTGATGTTAGGAATGCTCATGTCTGGTCACCTCGTCACTAGTGGTAGTCGCAGATCTCGACGTCGTAGGCGTCGCCGTCCTCGAACCGGAAGCAGATTCGCCACTGGTCGTTGATGGAAACCGAGTACTGGCCCGCACGATCCCCTTCCAGCGCATGCAGCCTGTTGCCCGGCGGCACCCTGAGAAACTCGACCTCTTGCGTCTCGTCAATCGCCGTGAGTTTGCGCAGCCCACGCCTCGCGATATCCGGTGGCAGTCGACGTGACTTGCCCGTCACATAGAATTGCTCGGTCTGCTTGTCGGCGAACGTCTTGATCATGCGTCAAACGTACCGCGTCACGTGACACACGTCAACCTGAGGATGCAGGGTGTTCGCATAACGTGTTACGGCATGAGCGGCCGGTTTGCGCCGCGCATGTTGATTCTATCTCGCGCGGTCCGCTCGATGCCGAGGTTAGACGCGTGAAACCACGCATTCAAACTCGATCTCGTCCTCGACCGGTATGCCCTGCTCGCCGATCAAAGGGATCTCCGGCTTGAGGATTCGCGCATCGCGCACGGCCCCGGGGTAGACCGCGGACTGAGCCCAACCGCGTTTGCGGTAGAAGTCCTGTGCGGTGCGGTTGTCGTTCGTGGTGACGAGCCAGATCCGCCGACAACCTGCTTCCCGCGCCAGTTCGCTGAGCGAGTCCAGCAGCGCCGTGCCGATTCCGCATCGCCGTGTTGTGGCGACGAGCACGACGATCTCGCACTCGGCCCCGTCGATTCGATACTGGAGCAGCCCTGTCGGCTTTCCATCAATGAACGCGACCAGTCCTGGGAGGGACGACGAGTCGTGGAGTCGGGCGCGAGAGACGATTCGTGGGGAGCCGAAGCGTTCTGCGACAAGCCCCGTGGCCCAGGAGCGATGCGCGTCCTCGAGCTCTCGAATCTCCACTCTTCGTGCCCCCCACGTGAACACTGCGTCTAGTCACCATGAGATGGCCGGCCCGAATCCGCGTATAACGTGGATCATCCGCGGGAACACGCCCGCGGTGCCGACACACGGAGGGACCGGCCATGC
>JAUXNU010000177.1 GCA_030682655.1 Actinomycetota bacterium
CCACGCGCGATTGGTTGAGCAAATCGCGCGACACCGTCGTCTCGATCGCGGTCTCCTTCACGTACTCACGCCACCTGTCCTCGTCGCCCACGTACTCGACGCCCCCTGGGTACCCGCCGAAGTAGATGTATTGGTCGAGACTCCAACCGAATGCATCCCTGCACTCCGGCCAGCTCCAGTGGCTGGCGTGGATGATCTCGTAACGGCCAGCCATGCTTTCTCGCAAGCCTCGGCCCACGTGGAGCGGTGCCGAGCACAGAAGGACGACCCTGATGTCGCGGCCATGCCAGGTGTCTTCGTCCCACAGCTGTTTGACAACATCGGTCCACCGCGGCAGCTTCGGAACCTCGTCTAGGACAAGCACGACCGGTAGTCGTGTCTCGGTATGAATGGCGCGAGCCTGGTTCCATTGATCGTAGATCCAGGTTCGCGCCTGCAATTCCGGTGCGTCCGCGGACGCGTAGATCGAGCGAAGTTCGAGCTGGTCGAGGGTTTGGCGGACCGCTGTTGTCTTGCCGACCTGACGCGGACCGAGAAGCGCTTGCATCGTGTGACGCGGTTCGCGCAAACGGGTTCGGAGTAGTGCGACGATTCCGCGCTCGAACACGTACCTTCACCTGCCAGATTACATAATGTTCACTGTTACGAACATTCTGTCATGGCATGCGTGGCGTGTCCAGAAACACCCTCGCGAGGAGCGTGATGCTGCCGCGGCGCGCGGGTCCTCCCGCGTTTCGGGGGTCGGGGGGCCGGTCGGTTATAGTGTTCGGGCACCGCAGCGACACGACCGACGACCGGCGAGGGGAATCCTCACGATGGCGCAGGGCTCAGGCACAAGCAGGCTGGTCGGCTGGACGCGCTTCGTCATCGGCGTGCCGGTGATCGCGACGTTCGTCGGCTCGCTCACGATCGTGGCCGTCGGCGCCATCGAGACCGTGCGGACCGTGATAGACGTCGTCGGCGGCAAGATGACCGAGAAGCAGATTTTGCTGGCCTTCATCGAGCTCACGGATTTGTTCCTGCTCTCGACTGTGCTCTACATCGTCGCTCTCGGCCTGTACTCGCTCTTCATCGACGACAACGTGCCGCTTCCCGCGTGGCTCGAGATCCACACGCTCGAGGACTTGAAGGAGAAGCTCGTCGGCGTTGTGATCGTCGTGCTCGCCGTACTGTTCCTCGGCGAGGCGATCAAGTCGAAGGACGCCCTTTCGCTCTTGTACAAGGGAGCGGGAATGGGCGTCGTGATCCTCGCGCTCTCGTACTTCCTTGGCGCGATCGGACACGGGGGCGCGAAGGCAGGCGCGAGGGCTAGGGAGGGCGAGCGCTAGGGTGGGAGTCAAAGCACGAGACGATTGAGGCCCTCCCGCACTCACCTCAGTAGATGCACGCATCCAGTATCGACAGCACTTCCTCCAAGACAGCCGTCGGCGCGCTCCCGATGCGTTTCGCGCTGCGCGAACGAAAGTCGATCGACTTCACCTGCTCCACCATGACCACACCGGTCACTTCCTCCCCCGCCGGGATCGATACGTGGAAGGGGAAGTCGCGTACGGTGTTGGTGATCGGGCACGCGATACAGAGTCCCGTGTGCTTGTTGAACAGGTCGTTGCTGACCACGAGAGCCGGACGGCGGCCGCGCTGTTCGTGCCCGGACTGCGGGTCGAACGTCAGGGCGACGAAGTCCCCCTTGCAAGGGATGTAGGTCGCCATCTACCAGACCTCCCG
>JAUXNU010000178.1 GCA_030682655.1 Actinomycetota bacterium
GGAGAGGAACTGACGGAGAGGATTCTCCTCGGCGGCTTCCACCTTCTTGTGGATCAGCCCGCCAGATTTCTCCACGAACGCCTCCTCGGATCCCTTGTGACATATCCTGCAGGTCTCGGCGACCTTCTTTGGCGAAACCCATGAATCGGGGTCTGAGCTTGGTAGCACATCGTGTGCCGCGTGGCAGCCCCAGCACGCAGGAGCGTCGGTTGCGCCCTGCTTATATGCTGCACCGTGGTAGTAGTCGTCATAGGAATCATACTCGTCCAGGTGACAACGCGCGCAGACGCGGTATGCCGAGAGATGCAACGCCCTCTGGGCGGCCTCGGTGTTGAGGCGCTGGATGTAGTGACCGCCGTGGCAAGATGCGCAGGTGGCCGACTCGAGGTTGCCCTTGCCGAGCTCCTCGGCATGGATCGAGGAGTCGTAGAGCTTCACGACTTCGGTGTTGCGCGCCTGCTGCTCTTCGTTGAAGAGTTCGCTCGAGAGGTGGCAGTTGCGACACGCGTAGCCGGCGTTGACGTTCCAGATCTCGGAGGGGTTGATGCTCTCTTCGTACTTGTAGTCGATGTGGCACTTCTGGCACGACATGCCGGCGTGGGCCGACTCGTCGACACCGAGCACCTGATACGACTTGGGCCGGCCGGCGGAGGTCTTGATGAGGTTCTCGTCGCCGTGACAGGAGAGGCACCCGCCTTCAGAGTCGTAGACGTACGGTACGCCCGGGTCCCAATCGATGTTCAGGTCCTCGTGACAGTCGACGCAGTCCTTCTCGTCGTGACACATCATGCACTTCGTCTGCAGGTTCTTGTCACCGGGCTCCACGTGCGGCTTCTTGGCCCAGTCCCAGGTGTGGAAGGCCGGGCGCAACTTCTCTCTGGGCGTGTGATGGCAGTCCGTACACAGCGCATTGGCCAGCAGTCCACGGGGCCCGTGCTGAAGCCCGTGGCACTCGAAACACTTCTTCATCATCGGTATCTCGGTGCCCTCTGGCCTGTGAGGGAACTGCGTGTGACAACTGCTGCACTGCACCAGCAGGTGCAGGCCGTGAGTGAAGATGATCTCGCCGGCGTAGTTGTCGGT
>JAUXNU010000179.1 GCA_030682655.1 Actinomycetota bacterium
ATCCGGCTCATACAGCAACGAGCCTACGGCTTCCACGACCCCTTCGCACTGATAGCGCTCGCCCAGCTCACGCTCTCCGGACTCTGCCCCCCGCTACCCGGAAGAGGTCGGGCGTGACCCACACATGTGTCACAAGATCCCAATAAGACACAGATGCACCGACGGCCATATCCGGGGCCGACGATGCCAGACGGGTTCGTAACAGCAGTTACATACTAGGTGCGCACGGGGAGTCCGTCAACGAACGCGAACTGCTCAGACATCCCAGATATCGCCCGTTGCGTCGGGCGAAAGACCAGCTTCGGCCAGGCATTTTTCGGCGGTCCGGGAGTTGGGGGGAGAGACTCGCAGGGCAATGCCGCACAGTTCACCGAAATCCCGCGGAGCGGGTATCGGTGTGACCCCGACGCCCGCGTCCAGAAGCGTGCGCTCTGCAGCCAGCGCACGGTGCGTCGAGCCGAAACCGTACACGATGAAGCGCGTCTTCTCGCGGGACCCGGGCACCGCTAGCACGCGCCCCCGTCCGCCATATGCTGGACGGCCAGCTCGAGCATCTCCGCGATGACGCCGAATGCCTCCATGGTCGCTTCCGGGCCGCCCGGGAGGTTCACGATCAGGGTGCGTCCCCGCACGCCGGCCGTAGCCCGCGAGAACATGTGGCAGGGGTCGCTCTGGCGCATGTGCGCCCGGATGGCCTCGGCGATCCCGGGCACCATGCGCTCGCAAACGAGTTCGGTGGTCTCGGGCGTGAGATCGTGCGCGCCGAGTCCTGTCCCTCCCAGGGTGAACACGGCGTCGGCACCCTCGACATCTGCCAGCTCGAACAAGGAGGCGGTTATCGACTCGGGGTCATCGGGCACGACATGGTAGGCGACGATCACCCATCCAAGCCGTTCGCAAGCATCGATGAGGGCAAGCCCGGCGTCGTCCTCGGCAGTTCCTTCGAAGCGATTGTCCGAACACGTCAACACGCCAATGCGAAGTTCGCTCACAGCCCTCTCCCGCCATCGGATACGACGAGCATAAAGGATGGGTCCGGCTGCGTCATCCGGTTCCCGTGCCCAACCTGTCCCGCAGATGCTCCAGGAGTGCGGCCGCCGCGCGCGAAGGCTCTCCCTTAGGTAGAACTACATAGAACGGGCGGCTCACAGGGAACCTCGCGAGAGGCACCCGCGCGACGGTCCCGAGCTCGAGCGCCTTGTCGACCATCCACTGGCTCACGACACCCAGGCCCATACCACCCTCGACGGCGCTGACGATAGCCTCGCTCGTGCCGAGCTCCATGAGCACGCGAAGTTCGTCGGGGTCGATACCGGCCTCACGCACGACCTCCTCGGTCACGAGGCGCGTCCCGGAGCCCTCCCGGCGCATGATGAACGGCTCCTCGGCGGCATCGTCCATGGTCGCGCTGTGGGCCGACGCGAGCGGGTGATTCGGCGGGCAGATCATCACGAGCTCGTCGGTGCCGATCGACTCCAGCCTCACCCGGCCCGTGTCAACGCGGGCGCCGGTCATGCCGATGTGCGCGGCGCCCGAGGTGACGGCTTCGATGACGCCTGCGGTGTCGGAGACGGTGAGCGAGATACCGACCTCCGGGTAGTACGTCAGGTACCTGCCAAGGAGCCGCGGGAGTACGTACTGCCCCGGCGTGGTTGACGCGGCGATCGCGAGGCGTCCGGAGACGCGCCCGCCCATCTCGGCAACCTCGTGGTGGGCGCGCTCGACGTCGCCGAGGATCCCCTGCGCGATGGGGAGCAGCACGCGCCCGGCCTCGGTCAGCTCTATCCGCCGGTAGGCGCGGTCGAACAGCGTGGCGCCGAGGTCGGCCTCGAGCCCCTGGATCTGCATGGTGACAGCCGGCTGCGACAGGTCCATGGCGCGCGCAGCCCCGGAGAAGGAGCCGTGCTCGACGACCATCACGAATGCACGCAGGTGAGTGATGTTCAAGATGCGGATCCCTTGTGTTGCCCCCCTCTTACGGACTCCATGCTACTCCAATTCGGGCCGCGTCCGGCTATCACGCGGCGTTTCGCATGTGTGTATGGGGGTACAATCGGCAGAAGTGAGAACGATTCTCACCTAGCCTGCCAAGGAGCGCCTATGGCCAGCGTGTACGGAGAGAAGCGCACGTCGCCGCAGCGCGAGCGAATCGCGGCTGCGGTCGATGGCATGAGCAGGGCATTCACGATCGAGGAACTCGCGCGACGCGTGAGAGCGCGCGATACGGGAACAGCGGTGGCGACCGTTTACCGCGCCGTGGCGGCGATGGAGGACTCGGGCTACCTGGCACGCGTGGGCGAGTCCGGCGGGCACGCGCTGTACGCGCGATGCGTGGTGGATGACCACCATCATCACCTCGTGTGCACCGAGTGCGGCGCGGTTGCGCATGCCGCATGCCCGCTGGACGCCGGTGTGCTCGCCAGCGTGGAGCGGCAGGGCTTCGTCATCACGCGCCACGAGATCACGATGTACGGCCTGTGCCGGACGTGCCGCCGCGGCGTGGCAGAGGCCAGCTGATGTCGCACATCCACATACCCGACGGCGTTCTGCCGCTGTGGCTGTGGGCGAGCGGCTGGATCGTCGCGCTCGTGCTCGTGGGGGTCGCGGGGCGACTCGCCGAGCGGCATGAAATGCGACGCAAGGTGCCGCTCCTTGGCGTACTGGCGGCGCTCATGCTCGTGGCGATGTCGAGCGAGATCGTCCCGCTCGCGTACCACATCAACCTCGCGGTTGTGGCCGGGGTGCTGCTGGGACCGGCGCTGGCGGTAATCGCGGCGTTCATCGTGGAAGTCGTGCTCGCGATGCTCGGCCACGGGGGCGTGACCGTACTCGGCCTCAACACCGTGGTGCTGTCCCTGGAGATGGTGGCCGGGTGGGCGCTGTTCCGCCTGCTGGTGGGACTGCTCACGCGGCGGCGCGCGGGCTTGGCGGCCGGGGTCGCGACCGTGCTCGCGCTCGCGATCTCGACGACGGCGATGGTGGGTGTCGTGTGGATGGGGAGCGCGACCGGCGCAACCGAGATCGGGGAAGCGACCGTGGGCCCCGGCCTGTCGGTCGCGCGGTTCGCGGCCGTCGTCTACACGCTCGGGCCGATCGGCTGGCTCATCGAGGCACTCGTGACCGCGGGGATACTGGGCTACGTGGCCCGGGTGCGGCCCACGCTCGTGTTCGCAGGCGCGCTGCGCGAGACCACGCGGCACCTCCCCGGCGACGAGGCCGGGGGTCTGTGATGAACATCGGGGCCGTCGATCACTCTGCCACGCTTGGCACGTCATGGCTACACCGCGCCTCGCCGGTCGCCAAGCTTGCCGCGTTCGCGCTCACGCTGGCGGCCGTGGTGCTGACATGGAACGCGCTGGTAGTGGCGTCGCTTGCGATCATGCTCGCCTCCGTGGCTACCTCGTGCAGACTCAAGTTCAGGTTGACCTACAGTCTTGCGCTCTACCCCGGGCTGTTCGCTTTGGTCTTCGCGGTATCGTCGGCACCCGACGCGCTTGTGGGCGCGGTCATAGTGCTGAAGGCCGTGACCGCCGCGCTCGCCGCCGTGATCATCGTGCTCACGACCCCCTACCCTCAGGTGTTCGCGCCGGTGCAGCGGATCGTGCCGTCGATCGTTGGCGACGCGCTGCTCATGACGTACCGGTCGACGTTTCTGTTGCTCGAGAAGTTCAGCAACCTGCTGCGCGCGGTCCGACTGCGATCGGGACTCACGGCCGGACACCCCGTTCGCGCGGCGCGCGCGACGACGTCGGCACTCGGAGGGCTACTGCTCTACTCCTTCGATCTCTCGCAGCGCGACTACGACGTGATGCGGCTGCGCGGCTACGAAGGCAGGCTGCGGGCGCCGCTTCCGCGCGGTGAGTCGCCCGCTCGCGACGTCGCGCTCGTGGCAGGCGCGGCGCTTGCACTCGCGACGAGCGCGCTCTGGCGTGCGGGTGCAGCGACGCTGAACCCGTACAGCTGGCTCGTGGCGATACCGGCGCTTCTCGCGCTCGGCGTGGCCCTGATAGCTACCCGGAGGAACCGATGATCGAGACGCCCGGCCACACGCATGCGCCGTCCGACGACGAGATCGTGCGCGTCAGCTGCGTGCGGCACTCCTACGAGGACGGCACCAGCGTGCACCTCTGCGGCCTGGACTTCGTGGCCCGCCGAGGACAGCGCATCGCGGTGCTCGGCCCGAACGGAGCGGGCAAGACGACGCTGCTCTTTCACATCCTTGGGCTGCTACACAGCAAGGAAGGGTTCGTGCGAGTGTTCGGCGTGGACCCCGGCGCAGAGTGGCCAAAGATCCGCCGCCGCATCGGCGTGGTGCTCCAGAACGTGGACGAGCAGATCCTCGCGCCCACCGTCGCAGACGACATCGCCTTCTCCCCCCGCCAGTACGGCCTGGCCGAGGACGAAATCGCGCGGCGGGTGGACGCGACGCTTGGGCTGCTGGGCATCCGCGAGCTGCACGGGCGCGTGCCGCACAACCTCTCCGGTGGCGAGAAGCGCAAGGTCGCGATGGCCGGGGCGCTGGCGATGGAGCCGGACCTGCTCGTGCTCGACGAGCCGTTCGAGGGGCTCGATCCGGCGTCGAGAGAGGTGATGTCGGACCTGCTCGCGGACCTGGCCGCAGGCGGGACGACGGTCGTGCTGACGACCCACGACATCGACGCGGTGCCCGAGATCGCGGACTACGCCTACGTGCTCGCACCGGGCGGCGCGATCGCGCTGTCGGGGACGCCGGCCGAGGTGTTCGCGTCGGTCGAGGTGATGGCGGCGAGCAACATCAAACCGCCGGTGCTGGCGGAGCTGTTCGCGCGGCTGCGTGCCGAGGACGCGAGCGCGCCGGAGACGGCGCTCACGGTGGACGCAGCGGTTGAGGCGCTGCGGGAGTGGCGGGGGTAGCTGGGCGCAGCCCGCTACGGCTCGATCCGATAGACCTTCTCCCAGCGCTCGATGTTTCGCGACATGAGTCGTGTCTCCGCCAGCACTCGACCAGCACTGCCGATCGAGTGCCGCAGCTCGGCATCGCGGATGAGCGCCCGAAGCGACTTGAGCCAGCCTTTGGTGTTCTTCACAAGGAAGCCGTTCTCCCCGTGCCTGATCGTGCGGGTGTAGGGCTCTACCGCTGAAGCCACCACCGGCAATCCAAGCATGGCGTACTCCATGTACTTGAGATCGCTCTTGCATCTGTTGAATCGAGTGTCGACAAGTGGCGCGACCGCGATGTCGAAGTCCTGAAGCACGTGGGCATACTGTTCGATCGGAACCGTGTCGACGAACCTGATTCGCGGGTGGGCAGGAACCCAGTCGGGCTCGGCGCCAGCCAAGTGGAGTTCGAGCTCGGGGAATTCATCAAGCAACTGCACGAGCACCGGCCCTACCATTCGGACGTCACTGCGATGGCTCGTGCTACCGCCCCACCCCAGCACGAGGCGGTCCGACTGAGCGGAATCCTTTGGCTCGATTGCCCAGTGCTCGTCAGGCAACATGTTAGGGAGAATCGTCGTTGCGGGGTTGATTCGTCTGAGAATCTCGGCGAGCTCGGGTGTGGTGGTTGTCGCGACCTGGCAGGCACGCGCGATGTCTGCCAACCGCTCCAACATCTCCGGATTCCACGACAGTCGAGCCGGATTGTCGGGAGCAAGGTTCCAGTAGTCGTCATCGATGTCGGCGACCGTCATGCGCCCCATGGCATTCAGGTACTGGACAACCTCCAGTACCTTGGGGACCTGCTGCCTGAGCGCTACAAATATGTCACACGCATCGACATCGATGTCTTCGAGGCGGTCTGTCATCACGACGTTGTGGCCGCGTCGTTTGAGCTCCACACCAGGGACATGACAGCGATACCAGGCCACACCCCAGAAGCTGCTGACGAGGAAGGCGATGTTCTTGGGGTTGTCCGTCCGCTCTACCATTGCTGCCCTCCGCGCATGCCGCCGGAGTGTTCAGAATAGCAGAGCTGCCTGGGAACACGGCAATCCTGTCGAGTGCGATATCCTGTTACCCTGACGCATCGCCCGTTCGCATACAACTAGGCAGCCTCGAGCATGGAGCGAGCCGAACATGGCCAAGGAACGCCGAGTGTCCATCATCGTGCTGACGCACAATCAGCTCGACTACACCAAGGCGTGTTTCGACGCGATCTTCGAGACCACGGCGGGCTTCGAACTCGTGGTGGTTGACAACGCCTCCACAGATGGCACCACCGATTACCTACGCGAACTGGATCGCGAGCGCCGCAACATCCGAGTCATCTACAACACACGAAACGCAGGGTTCGCCCGAGGCTGCAACCAAGGCGTCTCGGTCGCCAAGTACGAACTCCTCTGCCTGCTCAACAACGACACCGTACCCCACGCGGGCTGGCTCGACGCCATGCGAAAGGTCATGGACAAGGATGCAGGCATCGTCGGCGCACGTCTCCTGTTCCCCGACATGACGCTTCAACACGCGGGTATCGCATTCAGGCTGGAGAACGTCGGCGGACGAACACTCGTGAGACCGAGCCACCGCTACTACCGTCAACCGGCCGACCTGCCGGAGGCGAACGTACTCGAGGACGTGGTCGGCGTCACCGGCGCGTGCCTGCTCACGAGCAAGCGTGTGTGGCACGAGATGGGCGGCCTCGATGAAGGGTACATCCTGGCCAACTACGAGGACGTCGACTTCAACCTCAAGGTTCTCCAAGCCGGATACCGAATCATCTACCAGCCGGATGCGGTCCTCATTCACTACCAGAACACCACGGTGAACAGCAAGGCTGGCCAGGCCGATGACCCGGCGCAATACCTTCTCCAGAATCTCGTCCGACTCAACGCGAAGTGGGGGTCGCTCATTCGACCGGCCCTTGAAGCGGCACAGGAAACCCCTAGCTAGGCATCCCCGACCCGCCGTGCGAACTGCGCACCCCACTCACGCGCAGCGTCCAGCTCTCCGGCAGATGGACGATACTTCTGGGTGAGGGGCTCGAACGGCATCTCGAAGCCGATCGCCTCGAGCCGCTCGGTCATCTGCTGCACGGCTCCGCTGCTCCAGCCGTAGGAGCCGAACGCACCCGCAATCTTGCCTGCCGGCTTGAGGCCAGCGAGGTACTGCAGGTAGCCAGCCACGCGGAAGAGCATGCCGTGATGCAGCGTGGGCGAGCCAAGGAGCAGCGCGCGCGCGTCGAGCAGCTCGCGCGTGAGGTACGAGATCGGGGTGAGCGCGAGGTCGTAGACAGCGACGTCCACGCCCTCGGCGGCGACGCCGTCGGCGACGGCGCGGGCGAGCGCGTCGGTCGAGCCCCACATCGTGGAAAACGCCACGACAATCTTCTCGCGAGTCTCCCCTGCGGTGAGCCGCCCGTAAGCTTCGAGCACCTTGCCGACGCCCTCGGCGCGCCAGATCACGCCGTGCGATGGCGCGATGGTCTCGATATCCCAGCCCTGTGCGACGACCTTCTCGACGGCTTTCGCAACCTGGGACGAGAGCGGCATGAGGATGTTGGCGTAGTAGACGGTGAGCTCCTCAAGCGCGAGGTCGTAGCCGACCTCATCGGCGAAGCGTTCCGAGGAGGCCATGTGCTGGCCGAATGCATCGTTGGGCAGCAGGGTCTTGGACTCGGCGACATAGGTGAACATCGAGTCCGGCCAATGCACCATCGGCATGGGCAGGAAGCGCAGCGTCTTGTCACCCAGATCGATGACGTCATCGGGGCCGACCGTCTCGATCTCGAGCCCGTCGTGGTACTCGGCCACGCCGGCGACGCCCGCGCGGGTCGCCACGACGCGTGCCTCGGGCATGGCGGCCATGATCGCGCGCAACCCGCTGTTGTGGTCAGGCTCGACGTGGTTCACGACGATGACGTCGACGGCGTCAGGCGGGAGAATCGAGGCGACACGCGAGAGCAGCTCATCGGCGAAGGGGGCCTTCACGGTGTCGATGAGAGCGATCTTCTCGCTGCCCTGCACGAGGTAGGCGTTGTAGGTTGTTCCGCGCGGCGTCTCATAGCCGTGAAAGTCGCGCAGGTTCCAGTCAATCGCTCCGACCCAGGAGATAGAGTCGGAGACAGGGATGGCTCGCATCGTGGATGCTCCTCTCTCTGTGCACCCCATGAACGTACCCCAACTTGCGCAGCACATCGCAAGAAGGAGCGTTCAGCCACACTTCGCGTCGGATACGTGTCCTCTGAAGAGCGATGGCAGCACGACGGAACCCTGGCAGGGCGAGGGTCGCTGAAATGCGAACCGCGCACCATGTACGGATTCGACGCGCTGCCTTCCCCATGCCCTCCCCCGGCGCCTCCGGCTGCTCCGTTCTGGGGAGCGACGGACGCACATGGCTGGCATTCGTGGATGCCTCACCTAGCGGTGTCGCCGTGCCGCTGTCGCGCCCCTCCCCCAGAAGTGTCGCGCGCCAACAAGAGCAGAAAGGAGCGCGCTTCAGGAGTAGGGCGTCGGCGAGAGGGCCAGCGCCCCGCTGCGATGTTTCAGGAGACGCCGGCGCGGGATCTCTCTTGTTCTTCGCATAGACAGGCCCCGTAGGGCACCTCGATCTCCTCGTGTCAGATGACTAGGTCGGGTGTGACGGTCGTGCCCAGCGTCGCTCGGTTGAGGCTTCAGCCCGATCCCGCTCGGCAGACCGACTGCGAGCCAAACGCCGCTAGACACCTGTATGATGCTGTAGGCCCTGGGCGCGCAGAGGAGCGTAGCCTCGGGAAGACCTCGATCACGGAGATGGTCGAGTTGATTCCTCACCAAGAAGGGAAACGTGATGGCCGGGACACCGTACCTTGTGTTTGGACCCGCATACCGGCACAACTGCGGTGGGGTTCGCGCCCTGCACAGGCTCGTGCATCTTCTCAATGAGCGAGGCCAAGAGGCTTACTCCTCTGAGGCGGGAAACCCCGACTGGAACGAGAAGCACGTCTCGGAGTACAAGGGCGACGAGGGGCCAATCGTGGTCTACCCTGAGGTGGTCTTCGGAAACCCTGTCGGCGGCAAGAAGGTCGTGAGGTGGGTGCTGAACGTTCCGGGATTTGTCGGAGGGCCGACGGACTATCCCGCCGAAGACCTGGTATTCACTTGGTCCAAGAAGTTCCTGGACCTGCCCGACTCAAGGCTCCTCAGCGTGGGGAGTCTGGAGCATGAGCTATTCAACACCGAGGGAGTCTCAGAGAAGACAATCGACTGCTTCTACGTCGGCAGAGGGATAACGCGCGGCGCCACGCTGCTCCCGCAGACAGACGGGCTGTTGGAGATTACATCCGACTATCCGCCAACCCGCAAGGAAGTCGCAGCGCTGATGAAGAAGACGCGGACCCTGTACTCATACGACGACGTGACACAAGTAGTGTCGGAAGCTCTATTATGCGGATGCAGGGTGGTGCTTCTGCCTGAAAACGTGGAACTGACGTTGGACGACAGAGAAGAAGGGGACACGAGAATAAGCTACGAAGACCAACTGCGGAACTTCGTCGAAGTAACACAAGCGTACTACATGGATAATCTGGAATGACGACGGACGACGTGGGCTGGCCCCATTCGCAGTGCCACGCAACGACGCCGTCCCTGAGACTCGCGCAATGATGGCCGCAGGGGACACGCGATGAAACTGCTGGGGGTCGTGCTCTGCTACAACGACGCCGACATCCTACGCGACGTAATTGGACACCTGGTCGCGAATGGGCACGACATCATTGCGTGGGACCATGGTTCGACGGACGGCACCGCCCAGGTTCTCGACGACTTCTCCGATGCGATTGTCGAACGGCGGCTCATTCCGCGCACCTTCGATTTCTACGAGATGTACCCTGCGATGTCTCGACACCTGATGCAAGACTACGTTCGACAGTATGACTGGATCTCGTGGCCGGATGATGACGAGATCCTCGAAGGCCCTCACCGCAACCGCAGCTACGGGGACTACCTTGCGGAGATGGCCGACTCGCCGTACGACTGGATCCAATTCCTCAATTTCAACTTCTGGGTGACTGAAGAGGACGACTTGGACGTTCTTTCGCCCAACCAGCGCATCCACAGATACGCCGTGTTTCCCAACTGTGCACCGCGAATACGCTCATGGCGGGCAGGAGTCACCAACGTGCGCGAGTTCAACCACAACCCTCTGCCGGGGAATCGTTCGCCATCTGTCTTCCGTCTACGGCACTACCCTGCCCGAACGTATGCCCAGTTGTATCGGCGCATCTTCATTGACCGGGCAAACATGCAGCGAGGGGCGCAGAACTTCCACTACAACGGGCTCCTAGCCAATCTCGCAATGACAACCATCCCCGCCAGTGCGCTACTTCTCGATGACGGACAGGCTGACCTTTCTGATGAACCGGTGTTTGACTGGCTGTCCCTCTACAGTGGTGCTGCGCAAAGTGAGTACGCCAACAGACCCCTGGTAGCGGGCGGAGAGAGCGTCGCGCGTGCATCTGGGCGCGCAAGCGATGGCGAGCCTGCCTCACTGGAGGATCTCGCCGTTGAGGTGGCCAGACTCGTCATGGACAACGATGTTGCTCGCGCAACCGAGTTCTATTTGCAGCATCGAGTGCGCTTCGACGGCGACCCGATGATTGGGCAGTTCGATGAAGCGATGCGGGCGCTTCGAGCGGACCGCGATTCTGCCGAACAGTAGATCGCCGCGACTGGCATCATATGTGCAAGTTACGCGGCCAATCTGAGTCAACGACCGTCCGACTTGCGCGATTCCCCGTTTCATCCGCTACGATGCTGGAAGATTGGGCTTCTTGCGCTCCGGTCGACCTGCCATTGACCAGCCGCCTCCGCTGATAGCTCAGAGATAGGTGGATGAAGAGCATGTCACTTGATCCGAAGCTATTCGACTACGACGAAGCCGCCGACGTGTGGGTGGCCCGTGGCATGGGGGATTTCGCGTACGCCGACGGCAGTGAGGACTACCTCGCGGAGGTGTTCGAGTCCGTCGAGCACGTGAGCGACTACCCGGTCGAGTTCGCCGACCAGATACGCGATTGGCCTTCTCGGTACCATCTCTCCCATCAGCGCGTGAATCTCATGGACTCCATCTCTGAGCTGATCGACCCGTCTTGGAGCGTTCTCGAGCTGGGGGCGGGACCAGGCGCACTGACGAAGTGGCTGGCTGGCCGCGTAGCCCACGTCGACGTAATCGAAGGCAGCCGCGCGAGAGCGGCAGTGAACCGACGGCGAACGCGAGAAGACACGAACGTCAGAGTCATGGTCGGCAACATCGTCGATGCACCAATCCCAGAAACCTATGACATGGCCACACTCATCGGCGTACTCGAGTACGGCAAGACTCGCGAGGGCTGTCTCGACATGCTGCGGAAGGTACGCTCTGCGCTCACCGGCGACGGAGTCCTCATCCTTGCGATCGAGAACCGACTGGGCGCCAAGTACTGGGCGGGATGCCGAGAGGACCACTGCAGCCGGTTCTTCGAAGGCTTGCTGGAGTATCCGAACGCCGACTCTCCAATAACCTTCAGCAGGAGGGAGCTGCAGGCGATCCTCTCGGAAGCAGGCTTCGCTCACCAGCAGTTCTACCATGCGTTTCCCGACTACAAACTCCCGACAGTGATGTTTCGCGAGTCGGACGAGATCGAACCACTTCGACCCTATCAGTGGGCCAGGGAATTCGCTGAGGAGTATACGGGGGCGCGGCTCTTCCTCTTCCCAGATCCCCTGCTCCTGAAGAGCGTCAGCGATGCGGGCCTGCTTTGGGAGTTCTCCAACTCGTTCGTGGTGGCGTGCTCCGTCTCAGAGCGACCGGCGCTTGAGACTTCCTGGCTAGTACGGAAGTACTGGAACAAGCATCGTCCGGAAACCCATCACACGATCAGTCTGTACAAGCGCGAGGGTCAGTATCGGATCGAGCGAGCTCCTCTGGGCCCCGGGCTCGACGAGACACAATGTGGAGACTACAGATTCAGTCTGAAGAATGCGGATTATGTGAATGGCGTTCTGCTGACCTTTGAAGTGTACTCAGCCCTCGTGTCCGAGCGCTGGTTTGAGCGAGTCTCCGCTCTGGCCCGTGAGGTCCAGGATGAGGCGAAGCAGCGCTTCTGGAAGGGGGAGGTGGACGACGAGGGCTATCCCCTGCTGCATGGAGCATCGCTGGACTTCGCCTTCTGGAACCTGGTCCGAACACCCGATGGATCGCTGGTCCTCATTGACGAGAAGTGGGAGTGTCTCGCGCCGATCCCTGCCGACTACCTGATGTTCCGGAACCTGCTAAACACATTCGGGAGTTTCAGCGCGTTCGTCAAGCCGGGGCCGCTTGCCGCGATCCGGCAGTTGTTGGAGGAGTCCTATCCGCAGATCACAGACGAGCGCATCCAGGCACACTTCGTGCGGGAGACCGATTTCCAATCGCAGGCGACGGGGCGAGAGAGCGAGGTGAAACCGCCGGAGGAGGCCCGCTACGGGGCCAACGCCGTGGACAGACTCTCGCGACTCGAAGCCGCCGCATACGCGAAAGACAAGGCGGCCGAGCAGCTTGCAGCCATCGCGCCGAGCATAGAGACGTTGACACACCTGCTCGGCGAAGAATGATGCGCCGGAATGATCGCGCGCAGATGTGGGGCAGCCTTCTCGCGCATTCCATCGGCCCCGATTCTCACGGAATCCGATAGAAGGCCAACTGTCCGTCGGCGCTTTGGATAGGTGGCACACCGAGAGCCGCCTGCATTCCCGGCTCGTTCGCACCGCCCCCACGGCGATCCACCCAGACGCCCGCGAACCCGCGCGCCTCGATCTGCGCGAGGAACTCGGCAGCTGGAAGGCTGCTCACCTGCCGCTGCCAGATGTCGGACTCCCTGCCCCGCATAGCACCGTAGCTCCAACGCAGCGTCTTCGAGTGGATGTAGGCCTTGAAGTGCTCGTAGTCCGGCATCCCACCGACAGGAGGGCTCTCAGGAAACGGGACATAGGGCAGCTGGAAGATCATCGAACCTGGCGGGACAGACGCCTCCACCGCCGCGACGAAGGCGTCGTCGTTCTCGTACGCGGCCGACAGACCGCCGAAGTCGATCGCCATAGACGGGGTGGTCTGGTCGAGAACCGCGACGATGACCAGCACCGCAACGAGCGCGGCGGTCGCGAAGGGCAGCTGCGCCCAAGGGCGGTTGAACGCGAACCGATCCAGCAGCAGCGCCAGCGCGAAGAGCGAGAAGAACGCGATGTAGACACTCACGCGATTATACGCACGGATCTCGGGGGACACGAAGAACGCGAAGAGCGAGCCAAACCCGCCGAGGACGCCAACCAGGAGGGCTGTCAGGTTCATCGCACCGAGCGGCTCCATGACCTCTGAAGCTGGGCCCTTCCTGGACGGCCGTATCCGAAATGCCGTCCAGGCGAGCAGCGCAAGAAACCCTATCACGCCGAGAGTACCGAGGGTCGCCGTCTCGTTCTCGTTCAACGGGCTCACGCCGCTGATGGATTGATTGTAGCGTTGCTTCCACTCGGCCAGTATTGGCGACCTGTGCCCACCGACGGGGAGCACGAGCTGTGTGATCTTGAGTGCGTACAACTCGGACTCGAGCGGCAGCCGAATGATCGCCTCGGGATTCGATCCCTGCAGGCGATGGTAGACAACGCTGGGCGCGACGCTCAGCAGAACCGCGCTGACAATCACGCAGACGAGCAGGAGTGCCGGCATTGCGAACAACACACCGCGACGCTTGGACCACGCGTACACCGCAATGGCACCCAGGAAGATGCAGGCGAAGAAGGCATAGTAGATGCCGGAGCAACCGACAACGAAAGCGACCGCTATCGCAGCGACGCTCCGTCTTTCGCGCCAGACGAGTTTCCCATCCTTGAGGAAGGGCGGCGTACCCGATGCCGCCCACAGCCCGAGCAGGGCAGTCAAGGGGATCGACCAGTACGCCGCCAGCGCGAGGTGGGAGATTCCGCGCATGAAGTGGAACGGGAGCAGCACGAAAGCAAGGCTCGCTACGAAGGCGGCGGGCCGCGAGACGCCGAAGCGCCTCATAACGAATAGTGACGTGACCCCAGAGAGCGCGAACCCGAGGAGAAAGTACATGTTGTTGGCCATGACGGCGTCGCGGAGAACGAGTGAGATGAGCTTGATGAGCAGCACGTGTGCGCCGTCGGTGTTGGGATAGTCCAGCAGAAGCTGGCCCATGGGGGCGCCTACGGAGGAGTTGGAGTACGCCCATCCGTGTTCGATCATACCCTTCGTCACGGCTTGTCCGAAGACGGCATCACTACTGTAGGCGAACGGAACACGGAGGTCCGAGGGCGAGACTCCGAGAACCCGGGCGGCGAGAAGCACGCAAAGCACCGCCGTACCGACGTACAACACCGTCTCTTGCGTCACTAGTCGTGCACGCAGACTCTCCCGGACGCTGCGCCGCGCACCCCCCGCTCGCTCGGTTTCGCGCTCCTCCAATTGGCCATCTCTCACGTCATCACTCCCCTTGCCCTCTGGTGCAATCTCGCGCTGCCCCCTGACTGGAGGCGTCCGCCCAACGCGGTGTGTGACAGACTCCCGCTGCTGAGTGTAGCCGACGCTTGCTCCAGGGTCGCGGAAGCTACTCGCTTTGTCGACACACCGAGTTACCTCACCAGAAATGTCGTCCAAACCGATTCGTTGCCTCACGTAAGGATGTCGTCGAACGCGTAGCGTCAGTCCCGTCAGTCGAAACTGTGACGAGGAGGCGCGACGAGGGTGCCTTTGACGATGACGGAGAGACACGCGGTGACGATCCTCGCGCTCTTCCCGTGAAGATACCGCTATGTCATATTCTTCTGACATAGGGGAAGGGGGATTCTCGCATGCCGAGAACTGGCTACTGCTCCGAATGCGACGCCGACGTCGAGCTGACTGAGGAGGACACGTGTCCGTCGGGCCACTCGTCTGATCGCATCTTCGATGTCCGCGAACAAGATGTTGCCCTCGAGTCTCAGCAACAGCAAACGACCGAAGGCGCTCGACGAGCAAAGAAGGCCACTTGGTTGTGGGTGGCGGCAGCTGTCATCGCCATACTCGGGGTCGCGGCGATGGCTTCCAGCCGAGACGGGTCGCCCGTCCCACCGTCCCAACCGGCCGCGCCCTCCGCGCCGCAGCCAGAAGTCCCGGCCGCCGAGGCTCTGCCCCAGGACGGCGTTCAGAATGCGTCGTTCGAGGACTGGTCGAATCCCGTGCCGGCCGGTTGGTACCTCTCGGGCATCGCAGAAGGCGGGATGGTGACACGGCGACCAGACTGGAAGAAGTCCGGTGCGAACGGGGCGGCGCTCCAGAACTCCAGCGACAACCCTGCCGAGAGTACCGAGCTTTGGCAACCGATCGTCGTGACAGCAGGCACGACGTATAAGGCTAGTGTATGGGTGCTCAGTGATCGGAAACCATCGTGTGTCATTCTCTCCATCCGGTTCGTCGATGCGACGGGCGAGGTACTCGAGGAAGCCTCCGTCGCAGGAGACCAGGCGGGGATTGCGGATTCTGAGATGAAGCAGCTTGTCGCAACCGGGACGGCCCCCGAGGGAGCGGTGACCGCACGGCTCTTGCTCCTGCTGGCTGGCGGGAATCATGTGAGTGGAACCCCCTCCCCCTCGACTGCCGTGTTCGACGACCTTGCCTTCGAGGCTTCCGAGAAGTGAGGCCCCCAGATGCCTATCCCGCAAAGAACGCGAACACTTTGGCGGCCATCGCCGACATCGTGGGGACAAGAATCGCCGCCACCGACAAGCGTGTGGGGTGGCTGCTCCTCGGGGGCGCCCTTGCCCTGGTGGCTCTACTTGCCCTCACTCGCCAGTTCGCCCTCGAGCGCCTCCTGCTCGTACCCCTGGCGCTGACCGCAACAGCATTCTCCGAGCGAGCTCGCCTGGTCGCCGGCATCGTGGCCGTTACCTTCGCCGTGCTCATCGCCCTCGTACTCGGGCAAGGGCCACAAATCGCCGCAGACGGCATCGAGTACTACCAGACACTCGTTTGCATGGCGAACCACTGGACGCCGGATCTTCAGGCGGGAGACCTCGATAGATTCCATGAGTACGCGTCCGCAGAGGGAATGGGGGCGCCTGCAGACACGAGCAACTACTACGCCGAGGGACAGGGTGGACGACGATACGGCTACCATTTCTGGTTGTACGAGGCTGTGGCGCTGCTACCCATGGCGCTCTTGAGCACCCTGGGTCTCGGCCATCTTGTTGCGCTGCAGTTCACGAACTGCGCGCTCTTTGTGCTTGCATGGTGGATGCTATTGCGACATGCGGCGTATGACCCGTTCCGTCGCCGCGCGTTCGCGCTCCTGTGGTTCGCGAGTCCAATCCTGGGCTACATCAGGTGGCCCAATCCTGAGGTACTCACGGCTTCTCTTGTCGTCATCGCCATTTGCCTCGCCAGCCGCAGGAACTACAGATGGGCGGCCCTCTGTGCTGCCCTCGCGTCGACGCAGAACCCGCCAGCGCTGCTGCTTCTCGGGCTGATTCTTGTGCTATCCGCACTGCAGGCGTGGCGTGACCGGAACGCGTACCCGCTCGTTCCGGTCACGGCTGCCGCGTCATTCGCCCTGCTCCCGACGGTCTTCAACATACTTGCGATGCGCACGGCAAACCCGATTGCTGGAAACCTGGGTCTCGTGGGGTTCCTTCAAGCAATGTCACTGCAGCGCACCATGGACTTGTTCCTTGACCTCAACATGGGTCTGCTGCCTTTCGTGCCGATTCTCATGGTGCTCTCATTGGTTGTGCCGCTCATGGCAGTCTACCGGGGGAGATGGCTCCCGGCGGTGGCAGTCCTCACAGCCATCGCGATGGCGTCCCTGACGTCGGTCATGGGCAACTGGAACTC
Source organism: Actinomycetota bacterium (assembly GCA_030682655.1). NCBI lineage: Bacteria > Bacillati > Actinomycetota > Actinomycetota bacterium. The sequence goes on from JAUXNU010000179.1 coordinate 16,795, forward strand.
GGCGACCGAAGGCATCATGCGATACGGCACCTGGATACTGCCGCTCCTAGTACTCCAAACCGTAAGTTCGCTCACGTAACCGTCCCTCCTCACGCCGCGGCCCGCACCGCCGTATCCGATAGCTTCGCCATGAGTTCGGCGAGG
>JAUXNU010000180.1 GCA_030682655.1 Actinomycetota bacterium
CGGCGCGGACGGCGGGCGAGGCTTTCCTTGTTACCGTGCAGGCGACGGACTCCAAGTGGAACCCGTCTTATTCGTCGGCGACGGTGCGCCTCACATCCAACGACACTTACGCGCCCGCAATCGCCGACCTCGTGTTACAAGACGGCGTAACCGTCTTTGCGACGACGCTCATCACCGGCAACGCCGGAGCGCTTAACACGGCCAACCGCAATACCACCATCACCGTCGCCGATGTTACGTCGCCGGCTCCGCCCACACCGCTTATCAGCGGCAATTCCGTCGTGCCGGTCAGCGCCGCGCCCGACGCAGTCTACCTGTTGCTGCTTATGCCCGGGCAGACTCACGCGCCGGGACGTCCTCCCTACGCTCCGACGGGCGAGGGCTGGTATCCGGGCGGCGCGTCAGGCGTTCCGTCGTCGTGGCTGGCCGGCACCACCTACTACGCCACTGTGGCGGCCTGCGACAAGTACTGGAACATCAACTCGGTCAACAATCCTCTTGTCGCCGTCGCGCATACCGATATATACGGAAGCGTGCCTCCGGCGATGCCTCTTGAAGGCGGAAAATATTCGTTCGCGTTCAGCATGAGGAAAGCCACACTCTATCAAGGCGTTCTCAACGACAGAACGACCGTTCAGGTAACGGCCGACGGATACTATGTCTCGCGCTCGTCGGTAAACGTGGAGCCCGCCGCCGACATACCGCCTCAGGCCAGGCTCCTGATACTCCCGCCCGGCCAGACTCATCTGCCCGGCTCCTCCGTCGGTAAATCCGGTTCGCCTGCGACGCAGCAGGCGGGAACGTGGTTCCCCGTCAGAGTCCTGGGGACGGACAGATACAACAACATACTCCCGTCGGTACAGCCCGGCGTGACACTTCGCACTCCGGGAGACTCGAACGACGACACCGCCGAGGGTCTGCCGCAATATTCGTGGGATCCGATTTATCAACCCTTGATAAACGGCTCGACGGTATTCAACATAACTCTCGTTACGGCCAACACCTCGCACTATCTGCACGCCGAAGATACCGACGGCAGCGGATTCTATTACGGCAAC
>JAUXNU010000181.1 GCA_030682655.1 Actinomycetota bacterium
CAACGCAGAGGTGGACGTGCGAGAGCGACTGGCTCCCGACGTGCTGCAGGCCGCCGTGAGCATCCAGCTCCTGAGGACGGGCGAAGGCATCATACGAACTGCTCCGCTGGTGGCCCGCAACCACCTGCTCCAAGGGGCGCCCGAGCCGACACGTGTGTTCTACGCCCGAGCTCTCATGACCGCGGGGATCGACGAGAACACGGCCGCCAGCGTGATGGTCAAGTCGTGTCGGGGCGACGAGCCGCTCGAGGCTACGGCGACCCGCATCGCGACCGTCTTCGCAGAAGCCCAAGCGCTCCGCCCGTCCGAGTGGGCGGCGTGGCGCAACGAGAACGCGCTCCCCGAGCTCTCGGCGGGACTGCAGCAGACCGCGGCCACGCTCCACCTGCTCGAGCAGGTGTCACGGCATCTGTCCCCACAGAGCTCGCCGGCGGCCCAGGAGGTTGCACGGATTGACTGGGGCAGGCTCGGACGAGCCACACGCCCGACAGGGCGCACGGACGGGGGTCGCGGCATGACGCTCGACCCACGCGACGGGCTGTCGTCTTAGAAGAACACTCCCGGAAAGGTAGTGCCAATGGCTGCTCGGTACGCTCAAGTGGGCGCTGCCCGCGAATCGATGAAGGGGACACGAATGCAGAGAACGACCAGGCGGATCGCCATCGCCTCGCAGAAGGGCGGCGTCGGGAAGACGACCACGGCCTGGAACGTCGCGGCAGGGCTCACCGCCAAAGGACGCGACGTGCTCGTCGTGGATCTCGACGGCCAGTGCCACCTGACCACCGGCGTGCTCGGCGCACCGCCGGCGCGAAGCCTGTGGGACGTGTTGACGGATGGCATGACCGCAGAAGAGGCAATTGTGCCAGGCCCGGAGTTCGCCCTGCTTGCCGCCTCTGAGATGCTGTCTCGCGCCGACTACGATCTCGGTGGTCGGCCGGGCCGGGATTTCCTTCTCTCCCGCGCCCTGAAGGGCCGACGCGATCCAGGAAGCGGCACACGGGCGCCGGGTGTGCAGGACGCCTACGACTACATCATCTTGGACTGCCCGCCGTCTCTCGGCATCATGACCGCCAACGCGCTCGCCTACGCCAGTGAGGTCATCGTTCCGGTCACACCGGGGCTCTTCGCCGTCAGCGGACTTGGGATGCTGGGCTCTGTCATCGCCGAGACGATCGACGCTGGCGTCAACGAGGACCTGGGAATAGCTGGCACCCTGCTCACCCAGTACGAGGGTGGTACGGGCCTGCACCGCAGTATCGCGTCAGCCGTCGAGGAGCAGTTCCCCGGGCTGCTCTACCCGCTCGCGATTCGCAAGAACGTGGCAATCGGCGAGGCGCACGCCGAGGGTCGAAGCGTGCTGTCCTACGCGCCGAAGAGCCATGGCGCGGCCGACTACACCGAACTCGTCGAGCATCTGATCAGGCAGGAGGGTTAGGCATGGGGCGACCGAGGATCGAGCGCGGCGCGAAGCAGGGCGATGTGATCAGGGATCGCGTGGCGGCCGTGGCCGCACGCTCCGCGCGGCCAACCAGCCTGCTCGGCCAGAGGACAGATAGGTCGGTGACCGTGCCCCTCGACCAGCTCCACCCGGACCCGCGCAACAACGAGGTGTTCGAGCTCGGAGGCATCGAGGATCTGGCGCGCGATATAGAGGCCAACGGACTGGCCCACTACCCCGTCGTGCGTCCCCATCCCGAGCTCGAGGACGAGTACATGATCGTGGCTGGCCATCGCCGCCACGCGGCGCTCTCGCTGCTCGTCGAGCAGGGTCATGGTGGGCGCTTCGGGCAGGTGGCCTGCCACCTCGTGCCCTCCGATGACTTGGACTCCGGTGTGCTCATGCTCACCACCAATGTTCGGCAGCGCGACCTCTCCACACTGGAACGCATCCACACGATCACCTTTGCCCAAAGCCTTGTCGCCGAGCTTCGCGAGGCGGGGCGCCTTGAAACGGGAACGACGACGGACGGCAAGATCGCCGAACTCGTCAACCTCGCGCCACGCACCGTCGCTTACTACCGTTCGCTGACCAAGCTCATCGAGGGTCTTCGCGCATTGCTCGACGAGCGCCGTATCACGTTCACGACGGCACGAGAGCTCGCGCAGCAGCCCATCAATGTCCAAGAACGTGTGTTGGCACAGATCGAGTCGGGGGAAGACGGCGCGCTGAGCGGCGCGCAGGTCGCCGCGTTGACGGAGTCGGCGACGTCCAAGGAGCCGACCGTGACCAAGGCTCCCGACGCCGACAAGCTCATCACCGCGCTGGAACGTGCTGCCGAGAAGGTCTCGAACCTAGAGCAGACCACGCCAGATGAGATCGCCACGTTCACGCCACGCATCGCCGCCGTCGCCGATCTCCTGGATGCCATCACCGCCAAGAGAGGGATCTAGCACCATGGCTGAAGCATGGATCATCACCTGCGACGAGCGCCGGGCCGGAGCGCTCACGACCGGTACGCTCGAGGCCGGCGTCGTGCTCGCCGGCACGACCATCGCCAACGTGGACACGCTGAAAGACGCGGGCGGCACTGCGGCAAACGCCGGGGTAAGCGTGCTCGTGCTTGATGCGGCGAGCAGTCCGTCAGAGACTGCGGTGCGCTCGACGATCGCGGCCGTGCGGCTGGTGCGCGGCGATGCCGTACGCATATTGCTCGTTGTCGACGAGTTCACGCGCCCTGGCGAGCCCCTCGTCATCTCGGCGCTGAACGACGGAGTCAGAGACATTGTGGCCGCGTCGCCGAGCGAGCTTGCAGCCACGCTTGCGATGGTGCTCTCGACCGAGACCAGCTACGCCGACGCGATGCGTTGGCGAGGCGAGGACGCGCCGGCTCCAGCTAGGGGCGGCTTCATGTGGCCGGCGGCATCGGTCAAGCCACACGTGGTGGAGCGCGTCGTGGAGGTCGAGCGCGTCAAGTGGGTTGGAACGCCGGTCGTGACCGTCGCCGGAGCGCAGCGCCGCGTGGGCACCACGCACCTCGCGCTGTCTCTCGGCCGTGTGCTGCAGGCCCAAGGGCTGCGAGCGGCCGTAATCGTGCCGGCAGTCACGCTGGCGGCGCTGGGGGATACCTATGAGCTCGATTTCGACGGACTGGGCCGAGGGCAGCGCGCCGACTTCGACGGCCTGATGCTCGCAAGCGATGTCACACCGGGGGACCTGGTCGACGCCGAGGTCGTCGTGTGGGACACCGGCGTCTACGAAGACTCTGCGGACACCTTCAAGCTCGGAGCGGTGCGTTGCCTTGTGTTCGGCGGGTGTGAGTGGGAGCTCGGCCCGATAAGCGAGATTGTCAGCAGCGAGCCCGAGGACGTGATCGCCGGCTTCACCTACTGCGTGACGCTTGCGACAGAGGACGATTTCGCGTTGTGTGTCGAGGATCTGGCGGGCTTGTCGTGCGTGCAGGTTGCCTTCCCGAGCGACTGGAAGGACGGGGCCTCGCGAGCTGACCTAGCCGCGATCGTTTCCGCGATCGGGCGGGAGGCCTAGCGATGCTCCCCACCCGCCGCCCGCGTTTGGTGGCGCAGCGCCGCGACAGGGATGCCCGCGCGGCACGTGCCGCTGCAGAGCAGCGAGCCGGCGAACTCGAGGCGCGCAAGGTCGCTGAGGCGATCGAGCGCGACCGCGCCCGCAGGCGCAGGGCTGCCACCCCGCTTGCGCGGGCTCTTGAGACGATCGGTGGCTGGGTCCTGTCGATCCTTGGCGCGCTTGCTGTCTCGCTCGCCCTTACCTGGCTTCTTCGCCACCCGCAAATGCTCGACTCGCTGACGAGCGCTGTGCGGTCGATCCTGCGCCTCAAGTAGGACGCCGCGCAGACGCGCCAAGGGGCGCTGAGCACAAAGTCAGAGACGGTCAGAGCGTTGACGTACGATTCCGCCGACAGGGAGCTCGAGGAGGGATCTCATTGCGGTTCGTTCGTTCAGGAGTGGCGATAGTGGTCGCGGCGCTGGTCTTCTGCGCGCCTGCGTTTGGCGCGGGTGGGCCAGTGACCCGTGAGGTTATCGGTGTAGCAGAGCCCGACGATGCGCTGTTCGCGCCGTCGGTCGAGGAGAGCGGCACGGTCTATGTGCTCGACAGGATCGAGTGGACGGAGCGGTTCGAACGCGACCGGAGCGTCTGGCACGAGGTCGAGTACGACTTTGGCGCGCAGGTGGGCCAGGTGGAGCCGCCGGCCACGCTTGCTGCGCTCTACCACGACGAGGTGACGCGGGTCACGGTCGACGCGCCGCTTCGCTTCGAGCGGTTGGTGAGCGCCGGCGCGTCGACGCGCGGTCGGGAGATCGAGGTCTTCGTCCACACGAGCTACGACACGGCGGCCTACGAGCTCGCGCCGGGGGTGTCGGTCCGCTTCGATGCGCCGACGCCACAGATCTCTGGTGTTGAGGTCTCGCGGGCGCTCCTCGAGGCGCTGCACTATGACCCTGCGGTCTACCGGCTGGTCGAGACCTCATGGACGGGGTCGGCGCGCAAGGACGGGGACAAGACTGTTCGCGAGGCGAGCTACACCGTGGAGCGGGTCGCCGAGGTCCAGCGAGCGGTCTACGGCGGGGACGTGGCCCTGCCGGACGTGCTCGTCCACGACGGGATCGCCACCTACCGCTCTCCGACAACGGCGGAAGCTGTGACGAAGACCGCCGCTGAAGCTGTCGAGACGGCTGCCGACGACCCCGCCTCGCTCGTGCCGTGGATTGCGGCCGGGGCCGTTGCCGCGACGACGATCCTCGGGGTGCTCGTCTACTGGCGGCGGAGACGCCGCAGGGCGCTCGACGAGGATGACACCAGCTTGGAGCCCGGTGACGCTGAAATGGAGGGCGAAGATGCGTAAGCACCCGGTACTGGTCTCTGCTGTTCTCACCGCACTCGTGTGTGGGTGTGTGGCCGTGGCTGCATCCTTGAGTGCGCCAGACGCCGGGAACGCCGGAGGTGCGGCGGGTAACACGCCGGATTCCACGTCCTCCGCGGTCTGGGGGTATGCGGTCTACTGGGACGAGTGGCCGGATACGGTGACAGCGGCCCCTGCCGAGGTGGTCGAAACCACCGAGATGGTCGTGGCCGTCGCGGCGCCTGAGGCGTCAGCCCCCGCGGGCGAGACCGGGTCTGCGAGCTCAGCGGGCAAGACGACTGCGCCGAGTCCGAGCAAGCCCGCTCCGGCACCTGCGCCGGCACCTGCGCCCGCACCTGCGCCCACACCGCCGCCCGCTGCGGCGGCACCCGAGGTCATCGGCGGGTATGGCGCGTCAATCGCGAGCTACATCAATCCGTCGGCGACCTATGACAGCACACTCCAAAGCCAGTGCATCGCCCAGGCGAAGCGCATGGCGCTTGCCTCGGCGCTATCGCACTCGAGCTACGCGCCGGAGAGCTGCGCCAGCTTCGGTGACGGCATGACAGCGCTTGGCGGGGGTGGGGGAGGCGTGGCCGGCGCTCTCTACGGTCACTGTCCGCAACTCGGCTCGTGCTCACGCCTCGGCGTGGGGCTCGTGCTCTACAACGGTACGCTCTGGGCTGTCGCGCAGGGCGGTGAGTAGCTCCATGGCAACACGCACGCTCACCACGCGCGCACTCCTTGCCCTCGTGCTGTTCTGCGGGTCGGCGGTCGGCCTGCCTGGCACGGCTTCGGCGGCCACCGTGTCGACGGGCGGCGCGGGGACGTCGTACTACGACGCATACTATTCGGGCTCATGGCACGATCTCCAGACGCCGCCCCACACAGTCGACGGGCAGGTTGCCTACTGTCTCGAGCAGGCGAAGGACTTCCCCCTCAACAACTCGACGTACGGCCTGTTCGACGCGGCCGCGCTCTACAACTTCAATACGTACGTTGGTCTGCAGTCCATTCTTCACCGGGGGTACCCGTACGTGACCCCGGCCGGCCTGACCGAGACGCAGGCGCGCTACGCCACCGCGAACGCCATCCGTGCGTGGATGCGCGAGGCGGCCGGCGTCGGATACGTGTTCATGGACATGAGCACATACACGCAGGACGCTGCGACGTGGTCGCGGTTACGGCCCGCTCCGGGTCTCGCAGGATCTGAGCAGATGTTCCGCTGGACAATCGACCTGGTGACGGGGGCGCGGAGCCGGGTCCTTCCGGCCCGGAGCGTGAGCGCCGCGGCCGTCACGCTCCGGCCGAACGCGGACTACACGCGGCTTGTCGGCCAGACGACGGTGTCGTTCAACGACCTCAACGGTTATTACACGGTCGCTGCGCCCGCCGGGGTCACCGTCACCGGCTACACGAGCTATGCCGGAGACGTGCTCACTGTCTCCGTGCCCTGCACCGCAGCCTGGATCGGCCGCTCGGTCTCGCTCACCCTCTACGGGTACGACAGCCGTGTGCCGGCCAACATCTTCTACTACGCCCCCGGTTCTTCGACCTACCAGCGCGTTGTATCCGCCCAGGCCGCCAGCTTCCAGGTCTCTGCTTCGGCCGCAGTTCCCGTTGGGTCCGGCTCCGGCGCTTTGCGGATCACCAAGACCGATGTGGTCGATGGCGCGCCGCTGGACGGCGCTGTCTTCGAGCTCCTTTGGAACAGCACCGTCGTCGCTTCGGGCACGACGGACGCAGCGGGGGATCTCACGTTCACCGGGCTTGCCCCTGGCACCTGGACGGTCAGGGAGCAGACTGCTCCGCAGGGCTACCTGCTCGATGTGACGCCGCATTCAGTCACGGTGCCCGATGGCGGCACCGCTGCGCTTGGGCTCACGAACGAACGTGCCTTGCGGCCGGTCCGTGTGCTCAAGACAGGGGAGGATGGCGAACCTCTCGCAGGAGCGGTCTACGAGATCCGCGAGGCGGGGGGCAGCGTCGTCACCACTCTCACAACAGATACCGACGGCGCGGCTGAAAGCGAGCCTCTGCCGTTCGGCGACTACGAGCTCGTCGAGACGGTCGCCCCGCTCGGGCATGTGCTTGATCCCACCCCGTACGCGTTTTCCATCGACCGGACCACGCCGGTCACGCTCGAGATCTCGCGCACGGACGCCCGCACCCGTGGCACGGTCCGGATCGAGAAGCGCTCGGACGGGCAAGACGCACGGCTTCTGCCGGGCGCGGTCTACGAGATCTGGCGCGTGCGCGATACATCGCCGCTCGCCGCACCGTTCGATTCGGCCGAGGATCCGGCGGATCCAGCCGCGACGCTCACAACCGACGCCCAGGGCGTCGCACGATCCGAACCGCTCGAGTACGGGTGCTACTACGCGGTCGAGACGACCGCGCCTGTCGGCCACGCGCTCAATCCCACGCGTCACTTCTTTGAGATCCGCGAGGACGAGGCCGTGATCTCCCTTGAGCTCACTGACGACGTTCTGCCGGTGAACCATGGCGGGGTGATGCTGCGGTACCGGAACATCTGGGATGGCACGGAGATCGCCAAAGCGTGGGGCTACAACGCTGAGATCGGCACCGAGTACATGCCGCGTGTCCGGGCCGAAGGCCTCGACAAGATGCCGATCGAGGGCTTCTCGTACGTGACAGCCGACTACGCACCCTATACCGAGCTCGTCGACGGCAAGCTGCTGGTCACGTACTGGTACCGGCAGACCCTCTCCGGGGGCTGGCTGAAGGTGCGCACCGGCGATGACGGCCGGGCGCGGCTCACTGCGAAAGACCGCGAGACCTACGGGCTGCTCTCGGATGCCGAGCTCTACTCCCGGCTCCTCGAGGCGAAGGCTGCGAACCCGGACGTGATCGGCTACCTCTCGATACCCGGCACCGACCTCCATGAGCCGGTGGTGCAGACGACGGACAACGTGAACTACCTCACACACGCGGCGGATGGCGATGCCGATGCGCGGGGCGCGATCTTCGCCGACTACCGCTCGCCGCGCTATGCGGGCGACAGCTCGCGGGCGACGCTGCTCCACGGTCACAACGTGCGGGACGGCTCGATGTTTGGCGTTCTCGCCTCATATGGGGACGCGGACTTCTGGGCGGCTCATCCCTTCATCCAGTACGTTGATGCAGCCGGCAACGGCGGGACGTGGCTCGTCTACTCGGCGCGTGTGGCCGATGGCTCCGACGACGCGTTCGCGTTCCCAGTCATGCGGCCGTACTCGGATCGCATTGCGCGCTGGGCGGATCGCTCGATTCTGGATCCAGGTTTCCGGCCGGATCCTGCCGGACGTACGCTCACGCTCTCCACGTGCGCGTATCACGTTGAGGACGGCAAGTTGCTAGTGCATGCCGAGCTGATCGACTAGAGGCCCCGCCGAAGCAGCACCCCCGGCCCCCCACCGGGGGTGCTGCGCTTCCCCTCTCGATCTCGGCCACCACCGCTCCTGTAGACTGGGATTCTTCACGAACGTGCTTTCGGGCACACTCGGGTGGGGTTGGGGGGGTCTGATGCGTCGGGACATCGAGTGCCAGAGTCTGCACCGCCTGAAGGACCATCCAGACGTCTGCTCGAAGACGAGGATGGCCTCGGCGGCGGAGTCGGTTGTCGAGAACCTCGAAGCAATACTCGAGGCGACTCGCCGAGCGGTGCATAGGCGCAGTCGTTCGCAGGGCTTCCAGCTCGGTGCCACCACCACGCGGCTTTCTCCAGACCAGCTGGGGGTTTCCAAGGCAAGGCCAGGCGAGATTCGGCCTTCCGAAGAGACGCTTCTGGAGTTCGCTGTTCTTGAAGCCTACCGAGAGCGTCGTTCCGGAAGCGATATGCCATGGGACGTCTTTGTTGGTCGGCAGGTCCCGCTCATGGCAAAGAAGGACTCGGAAGGCTGGGGATCGATCGACCTTCTGGGCCTGGACTCGGGCGGGCGACCAGTTGTCATTGAGCTCAAGAAGGCGAGTAGTCCTGAGACTCCACTGCGGGCGCTGCTTGAGGCAGCCGCCTATGCGGTTTCGGTTGAGGCGAACTGGACCGTCCTCTCGGATGAGATCCACCGCACATGGCCGAACAACCACCCTGCCGAGTCGCCGCGTCCGGTTGGCATCGTGGTGGCAGCACCGGATCGCTATTGGCGGGATTGGGATCGTTGGAGCGCGACCGGACGAGGGGTTCCCGCAGGAACCAGAGCGTGCATTCAGGACACGGCTGCGGCGCTCGCTCAGGCGGGCATCCCATCTACCTTTGTGGAACTCACACACGGCGACTGGACGGGCGCTGAGCCACTTTCTGGGAGCGCCGTTTCATTCGCGCTGATCGAGCCCGGGGCCTAACCAAACACCGTTTCATGTCGCACCCATAGGTTACGATGGAGTAAGCGCCGTCCGAGGGGTCGGCGTACCTCTTCCCCTGGGGGCAGTGTGGACGTATTTGAACTGCGCGAGCGACTCGTTGGCGACTTCTCGGAGTATGCCAAAAGCTTCATGAACATCGCGGATGACCGCATCCACGAGCTCGTCGATACCAAGCTCGAAGAGGGTCTTCTCTGGCCCGACCCCAAGGTTCAGCTGAACCCGGCATTCGAGCGCGGCGGCAGCGTCGATGACCTGGTGAACGCAGGCATCCTCCACTCCGAGTGCTCACGCATCTTCCGCCGCAGCAAGACCCCCGGCACTGGCCAGGGCTCTTTCGGTGAGCAAATGCATCTCCACCGTCACCAGGACGATGCGATTCGGGTTGCACGCAGCGCCGAGAACTACGTCCTGACTACGGGTACCGGGTCCGGCAAAAGCCTCGCCTACATCATCCCGATTGTTGACCACGTGCTGCGTCGCGGGAGCGGCAAGGGCATCCAGACAGTCATCGTCTACCCCATGAATGCACTGGCGAACAGCCAGTTTGGCGAACTTGAGAAGTTCCTGAAGCACGGCTATCCGCCAGGCGGCGAACCGGTGACATGGCGGCGATACACAGGCCAGGAGTCCGACGAGGAGCGGCGTGAGATCATCGCGAATCCTCCCGACATCCTGCTCACCAACTACGTGATGCTCGAACTCATCCTGACCCGTCCCGACGAAGGCAACCTCGTCAAGGCGATGCGTGGACTGCAGTTCCTCGTATTCGACGAGCTCCACACATATCGGGGGCGCCAGGGCTCTGACGTGGCAATGCTCATGCGCCGCGTGCGCGAGGCATGCGAGTCGCCCACACTCCAGCACGTCGGGACATCGGCAACGCTTGCCGGCGAGGGCACCGTGGCGGCGCAGAAGGTCGAGGTAGCGCGGCTCGCGACGACGCTCTTCGGCGCTACAGTCAAACCTGAATGCGTCATCGGGGAGACCCTGCGGCGAGCCACATCGGGTTCTCCGACGGCAGCAGAACTCGGTGCCCGTCTCGGCGCCGGCGTCACCGCCCCGACGACCTACGAGGCGTTTGCGGCGGACCCGCTCGCTGCCTGGATCGAGACCACGCTCGGCCTGGCGGAGGAGCCAGGGACCGGCGTTATCATCCGCCAGACACCGCGAAACGTGGGCGAGGCCGCGGCACTGCTCGCCGAGCAGAGCTCGGTGTCCGAAGCACGCTGCGCGGAGGCGATCCGTGACTGCCTGATGACCGGCTACCACGTCCACGACCCCGACACCGACAGCCCGGTGTTCGCGTTCCGTCTCCATCAGTTCATCAGCCGCGGGGACACCGTCTACGCGACACTCGAACCGCCAGAATCGCGCGAGATCACGACGGAGCCACAGCGCTTCGCACCGAGTTCACGCGCAAAGGTTCTCATGCCCCTCGCGTTCTGCCGTGAGTGTGGCCAGGAATACTATGTCGCGCAGCTCGAATCTCATCCGGACGACCAGGATCGCATCGTCAAGCGGGAGATGAGGGACCGCGAGAAGACCGATTCCATCAGGCCGGGCTATCTCTACGTGAGCACCACGGCGCCCTGGCCCGATGACGATGAAGAGGAGCTGGTGGACCTCGTTCCGCAGACGTGGACCGAGGAACACAACGGCGCAACCCGCCTCAAGCGACACTATCGGGACCAGCTCCCCAAGCGCGTCTACGTGAACGGCGACGGCACTCTCGGCGAAGGCGGCACCGAGGCATGGTTCGTCCCAGCACCCTTCCGGTTCTGCCTCAAGTGCGGCGTCGCGCACAGCTCCAACATCCGCTCGGACTTCGGTAAGCTGGCCACCCTCGGCACAGAGGCTCGGAGCACGGCGACGACCATTCTCGCCATCACCGCGCTTCGCAATCTCCGAGCGGACGAGTCCCTCAGCCCCAAGGCCCGCAAGCTCCTGAGCTTCTCCGACAACCGCCAGGACGCCGCGCTCCAAGCGGGTCACTTCAATGACTTCGTCGAGGTGGGCCTGCTTCGCTCGGGTCTCTACCACGCCGCGCTGAATGCTGGCGAGGAGGGCCTCGGCCATCAGGAGCTCACCATGAGCGTGATGCACGCCATGGGCCTCACGCCGATGGACTACGCCGCCGCGCCTGAGGCCAAGTTCGCCGCCGAGCGCCGCGCTCGCGAAGCTCTGCTCGACGTGATTGGCTACCGCCTCTACCGCGACATGCAGCGCGGCTGGCGTCTGACTTCACCGAACCTCGAGCAGTGCGGGTTGCTCCGCGTCGAGTACGAGGACCTCGCGGAGCTGTGCGCCGACGAGGAATCCTGGGCGGGCTGCCATGAGGCGCTTCTGAAAGCAGCACCTGAGCTGCGCGAAGAAGTCTCCAAAGCCCTGCTCGATCACATGCGGCGCGTGCTCGCCATCAAGGTCCAATTCCTCGACCCCAATCGGCTCGAGCAGATGAAGTCGCAGTCCTACACGAACCTGTGCGACCCCTGGGACTTCAGCACTGAGAACCTCGAATACGCGACTGTCGTGTTCCCGCGCACTCGGAGCAAGGCCGACGATCGATCCTATGAGTTCGTCTCAGGGCGATCCGGTTTTGCGCGCTATATCTCGCAGAACGGCAAACTCGGCGGAGGCGAGCCCCTCTCCCGAGATGACTGCCAGCTGATCATCGGCCAGATGTTGAATGTTCTCGCCAGCGCCGGTCTCGTTGAGCAGGTTATCGATGCCGAACGGGACGAAGACGTTCCCGGGTATCAGCTTCAATCAGCGGCCATGCGCTGGATTCCGGGCGATGGAACCACGCCCGCCCATGACCCAGTGCGCGTGCCGCGGCTGCCTGCGGAAGGCGCGCGGGTCAACGAGTTCTTCGTGGATTACTACCGCACCAAGGCATCCACTCTCAAGGACATGCGTGCCGCCGAGCACACAGCGCAGGTCCTGAGCGAGGAGCGCGAGCGCCGCGAAGAGGCGTTTCGTGAGGCGAAGCTTCCGCTGCTGTTCTGCTCGCCCACGATGGAGCTGGGCGTGGATATCTCCGAGCTCAACTGCGTCAACATGCGCAACGTGCCGCCGACACCGGCGAACTACGCCCAGCGTAGCGGGCGCGCGGGACGAAGCGGTCAGCCGGCGCTGGTGTTCACCTACTGCTCGGCTGGCAGCCCGCACGACCAGTACTTCTTCCGTCGGCCGGAGGAGATGGTCTCCGGGCAGGTGACTCCGCCTCGATTGGACCTGTCGAACGAGGATCTTCTCAGGGCTCACGTCCACTCGATCTGGATACACGAGGCTGGCCTCGCATTGGGTCGCTCGCTCGGAAAGGTGCTCGATGTCGAGGGCGACACACCGTCCCTCGAAGTGCTGCCAGCGGTCCTGGAGAAGCTCGAGAACAGTACCGCCGCGTCGCGAACCATAGAACGCGCTCGCCGTGTGCTCGATTCCATCCCCGTGGAGATGCTGCCGGCCGACTGGAACGCCGAGCAGTGGCTGGGCGGGGTCGTTCGAGCGCTGCCGCGCGATTTCCAGGATGCGTGCGACCGGTGGCGTGAGCTCTATCGCGCCGCCATGGCGCAACAGGCCCGGGCCAACCGCACAATGCTCGACGCGTCGAGCTCGCAGAAGGACAAGAACAGCGCCAAGGCCGCTCGAGCCGAGGCGGAGGCGCAGCTTGGTCTCCTGCTGGCCTCCAACGACCGCATCATGCAATCGGACTTCTACAGCTATCGCTACTTTGCGAGCGAGGGCTTCCTTCCGGGCTACAACTTCCCGCGTCTGCCGCTTTCCGCATTCATCCCAGGCAGGCGGGGAGGCAGGGGGACCGATGAGTTCCTGTCGCGGCCGCGCTTCCTGGCGATCTCGGAGTTTGGCCCCAACGCCTATGTCTACCACGAGGGCCTGCGCTACCAGATTGTGAAGGCGGTGCTGCCCGTTGAGGCCGAGGGCACAGGCACCGAGCGGATCCTGAAGCGGAGCATCAAGCTCTGCTCCGAATGCGGATACCTGCATCCCATCGAGCAGATTGCGCCGGACACCTGCGCCAGCTGCGGTGCTGAGCTGCCAGCGCCCGTCGACCAGCTCTTCCGGCTCACCAACGTGGGCACGCGCCGTCGCGATCGGATCAACAGCGACGAGGAGGAGCGTCAGCGCCAGGGATTCGAACTAACCACGGCGTTCTGCTTTGCCGAGCGCGAAGGGGAGCTCTCGAAGCGGACCGCGGTGGCCTCTGCAGGCGGGGAGCCCATCGCTGACCTTGCCTACGGCCATTCAGCAACACTGTGGCGCATGAATCTTGGGCTGAGGCGGCGCAAAGACCAGGCGGTCAAGGGCTTCCTCATCGACATCGATTCCGGGATGTGGGCCAAGTCGGAAGAGGTTGAGGACACCGCTGACAAGAACGAGACCGAGCCGCAAGCCAAGCGCACCGAGCGGGTCGTGCCTTACGTTGAGGATCGCCGGAACTGCCTGGTGTTCACACCGACCGATGAATGGGATCCGACGATGATGGCCTCGCTCGCTGCGGCGCTCAAGAGCGCTATCCAGGTCACTTATCAGCTCGAGGACTCGGAGCTCGCCGTAGAGCCTCTGCCGGATCGCGCGGGCCGGCGGGCCCTGCTCTTCTACGAGGCGGCCGAGGGTGGAGCAGGTGTCCTTCGCCGCTTGGTCGAAGACCCGACCGCGCTTCCCCGAGTCGCGGCGCGCGCGCTTGAGCTCTGCCATTTCGATCCCACCGGCAAGGACATGGGACACGCGCGTGGCGCCAAGGAGCCGTGCACGGCAGCCTGCTATGACTGTCTCATGTCCTACTACAACCAGCCGGATCACGAGCTCCTGGACCGTTTCCAGATCGCGGAGCTGCTCGTCCAGCTATCTCAGTCAACGATCGATGTCTCACCTAACGCGCTGCCACGTGAGGAGCACTTCGAGCGCCTGATGCGGCTCACGGATTCGAGTCTCGAGCGGAAGTGGCTTGAGACGCTGCGCGACGCCAGCCTGCGCCTTCCCACCGGTGCGCAGCCACTGGTCGAGGCGGCGGGGACTCGTCCGGACTTTCTCTACCGCGAGCACTCCGTCGCGATCTTCATTGACGGACCGGTTCACGATGATGAGACCACCGCGGCAGATGATTCGGTCAAGCGCGATGCCCTCGACGACCTCGGCTACACCGTGATCGTGTTCCGCTACGACGATGATTGGCCCGCAATCCTCAAGCGATTCCCCGAAGTCTTCGGAGGTTCCAGGTGAGCTTCTCTGTCGGCGCTCTCGTTCGTGCCCGCAATCGGGAGTGGGTCGTGCTACCCGATTCGACCGACGAGCTCCTTCTGCTCAGACCCCTCGGAGGCACCGACGAAGAGCGCGCCGGAGTGCTGACTTCCCTTGAGACTGTGGAGCCCGCCGCCTTCGGACTCCCGGATCCGGAGAAGGCTGGCGACTTCCAATCAGCCAAGCTGCTGCGCGACGCCCTGCGTCTCGGGTTCCGCTCCGGCGCCGGACCGTTCCGCTCGCTTGGGCGCATCGCGTGCGAGCCTCGGCCTTATCAGCTGGTGCCGCTGCTCATGGCGCTTCGACAGGACCCGGTCCGGCTGCTCATCGCCGACGACGTCGGCATCGGTAAGACCATCGAGGCAGGGCTCATCGCCCGGGAAATGCTTGACCAGGGGGAAGTAACGCGGCTCTCGGTCATCTGCCCTCCGCACCTAGCCGAGCAGTGGAAACGTGAGCTGTCCGAGAAGTTCCACATCGACGCCGAGCTCGTGTTGGCCTCCACTGCCCGTCGCCTGGAACGCGGTCTTGAGCACGGAGAGTCACTGTTCGACCGGTACCCATGCACCGTGGTATCTCTCGACTTCATCAAGACCGACCAGCACCGCGACACCTTCCTGCGTGCGGCACCGGAACTCATCATCGTGGACGAGGCACACACCTGCGCCTTCGGTGCCCAAGAGCGAGGCAGGATGCAGCGCTTCGAGCTGCTTCAGTCTCTTGCGAAGGATTCCGAGCGCCACATCTTGCTCGTGACCGCCACGCCCCACAGCGGCAAACAGAATGCGTTCCGCTCTCTACTTGAGCTGCTCGCGCCGTCGCTCGAGAACATGCCTGACGACCTCGCGGGCGCGGACAACGCTGTCTACCGACGAGAGCTCGCGAAGTACCTCGTCCAGCGGCGCCGAGGCGACATTCAGCGCTATCTCGAGACCGACACCGCGTTTCCCAAGCGCAAGGACGCCGAGCTCACCTACGCACTCTCGCCCGAGTACCATCAGCTCTTCGAAGACGCCGTGGCCTACGCGAGGCACAGCGCCAGCAAGGGTGGCGACCAGCGCACTCAGCGTCTGCGTTGGTGGGCGCTCGTCAGTCTCTTGCGGTCGATCGGGTCCTCGCCGGCTGCCGCTGCCGAGACGCTCCGCAACCGCGCTCCGGGTCTCGATACGGAGAACATCGATCAGCTTGACGAGCTGGGTCGCAGCATGGTGTTGGGCTTTGAAGAGGACGAGACCGAGTCCAGCGACGTGGTTCTGGGCGCTGAGCTCGACGAAAGGGTCGGCTTCAGCAGCTCCGAGCGCAAGCAGCTCCGTGAACTCGCAGATCGTGCTGAGCTGCTCAAGGGAGACAAGGACCCCAAGCTCGCCGGCGTCGTGAAGATCGTGAAGGACCTGCTGAAGGACGGCTTCAATCCCATCGTCTTCTGCTATTACATTCCGACTGCCGAGTACGTGGCCGAGGAGCTCCGATCGCGCCTGCCTAACAAGGTCGCGGTTGAGGCTGTCACCGGGAGGCTTGCACCCGAGGGTCGCGAGGCTCGCATCGAGGAGCTAGCCGAGCACGAGCAGCGCGTCCTCGTCGCCACCGATTGTCTGAGCGAGGGCGTGAACCTGCAGAACGTGTTCGACGCCGTTGTTCACTACGACATGGCGTGGAACCCCACCACACACGAACAGCGCGAGGGGCGGGTGGACCGCTACGGCCAGCTCAATCCCGAGGTGCGCGTGGTCACCTACTTCGGCAAGGACAACCCGATAGATGGAATCGTTCTGAAGGTGCTGATTCGCAAGCACAAGGCGATTCGCGATGCGCTCGGCGTGTCGGTACCGGTGCCCGCTGGATCCGAGACCGTCGTCGAGGCGATCTTCGAGGGCCTTGTCATCCGCGAGGCGAGTGGGGCGCGGGGCGAGCAGCTCCAACTCGACATGGCGGAGTTCATCAAGCCCAAGCAGATGCAGCTCGATGCCGAGTGGGACGCCGCCGAGCATCGCGAGCAGCACTTGCGCAAGACCGTCTTCGCACAGGAGACTATCAAGCCGGATGAGGTTGCTGCGAAGCTCTCAGAGGTGGTCGACCAACTAGGCTCCCAGGCGGAGGTTCGCGAGTTTGTGATTTCCGCGCTCAAAGCGGCCGGTGCACGCGTGACCGGCGTCGGCGTACTCTCGGTTGACCTACGCGAGGCAAGAATCGACCTCCGAGACCTCATCGGTCGTGAGAGGGAGAGTCTCGAGATCACCTTCGAGGACTCCGCCAAGCCAGAGCAGATCTACCTTCACCGCACTCACCCGATCGTCGAAGCCATCGCCACGTGGGTGCTCGATACCGCGCTGGACGATCTCGCCGTTGGGCCGGCGCACCGAGCCGGTGTGATGCGCACGGATGCGGTCTCTATGCGGACCACGCTTCTGCTCACGCGGTATCGATTCTCCGTTGATGTGAAGCGTGGAGATGCCGAGCGCCGCCTGCTTGCAGAGAGTTCGGGCATGCTCGCATTTCGTGGCTCACCAGCATCGCCTGAATGGCTTGATGCAGATGAGATCGCCGCGCTGCTGGCAGCGAGACCATCCGGCAACGTTGTAGGCGCGAGCGAGTCGATCCGCCGAGTGTTGGATGCCTACCCCGGCCAGCTGGCGGCCTTCGTGGATGCCGATGCGGGGAAGCGGGCCACGGCGCTCAAGTCGGAGTACCGCGAAATGCGCGAGGCCGCTCGCCTGAAGGGCGTTAACTACCGAGTCACCCATTTGCCGCCGGATGTGCTGGGTGTCTACGTGTTTGTCCCGCTGACCGCCGGGCAGGTGAGCTAGCCGTGGCCCGGACACAGAACACCTTCAGTACCGTCCGCACGGAGGGTTCGCTCCTGCCCGCGGACTTCCTCCAGCGCCTGCTGACACCCAAGTCAGATATCGAGGGGCTGCGTTCCGAGGACTACCATCTCGTGGGTCGCGAGCGGATTGACGACGCGGCCAGTCGTTCGTGGCTCAGGCTCGTTGGCGCCTGGGCGGCGTTTCGCGCCCAACTTCAGCGCCTGTCTGCCGATGACACCGCGACCACGATCACCCGCGAGAAGTGGCTGTACGTGCTCTTCTCCGAGCTCAACTACGGCCGGCTGGAAGCGGCCAAGGGCATCACCGCCGAGGGGAAGCCCTACCCGGTCTCCCATCTCGCAGGGAGTGTCCCGCTACACCTCGTGGGCGCGAACATCGACCTCGACAAGCGCACCCGAGGGGCTGTTGGAGCTGCGACGATGAGCCCTCACGGTCTCGTCCAGGAGCTGCTCAACCGTTCAGATGACTACCTCTGGGGCGTCGTTTCGAACGGTCGGGTCCTGCGTGTACTCCGTGACAACGCCGCGATGACGCGCCAGGCGTTCGTGGAGTTCGACCTGGAAGCGATGTTCGAGGGCCAGGAGTATCACGACTTCGTGTTGCTCTGGATGCTTCTCCACCAGTCGCGCTTCGAGGGGGAACGACCCGCGGAGTGTTGGATTGAGAAGTGGGTCGCCACCAGCCGCTCCCAGGGCACGCGCGCACTCGACGCCTTGCGCGGCGGCGTTGAGGCCGCCATCACTGCCCTAGGCACCGGATTGGTCTCGCATCGAGGTAACGTTGCCTTGAAGGCCGCCCTGCGTGACGGTGACCTCGACAAGCATGATCTCTACCGACAGGTTCTCCGCATCGTCTATCGTCTGATCTTCCTCTTCGCCACCGAGGACCGCGAGCTGGTGTTCTCCCCCGGGGCGACGCGTGAGGCGAAGGACCGATATCTCAAGTACTACTCGGTCTCTCGTCTCCGCCGACTCGCGGAGCGCAGACGGGGTGACGGGCATTCCGATCTCTGGCAGCAGCTCCTGCTCACGTTTGAGCTGTTCGCAACCGGCGACGGCGAGGACTCTCTGGGGGTGCCCTTTATGGGAGGGCTATTCCGCGACAGCGATCCGCTGCTAGCGGATTCCCAAGTCTCGAACCTCCACCTGCTCGAGGCGGTCCGTGCCCTTACCACAGTCTCCGATGGCCAAACGCGACGCCGCGTGGATTATCGGAACCTCGGCGCCGAGGAACTTGGGAGCGTCTATGAGTCACTTCTTGAACAGCACCCGAACCTAGACCTCCAGACCGGCTCCTTTGAACTCGGCACCGCCGCCGGGTCTGAGCGGAAGACCACTGGCAGCTACTACACGCCGAGCTCGCTGATCAGTCTACTGCTCGACTCCGCGTTGGAGCCGGTGCTTGGGGAACGAGTCCAGACAGCGCGCAAGGAAGGGCGTGACGTCGAGGAGGCCATTCTTGACCTCAAGGTGTGCGACCCGGCGTGTGGCTCGGGCCACTTCCTCATCGCCGCCGCGCATCGAATCGCTCGCGAACTCGCCAAGGTCCGCACCGGCGACGATGAGCCCTCGCCCTCGGCACAGCGCCATGCGCTGCGTGATGTAGTCTCGCGCTGCATCTACGGCGTGGATATCAACCCCATGGCCGTCGAGCTTGCCAAGGTAGGTTTGTGGCTAGAGGCCATCGAGCCGGGAAAGCCGCTGACCTTCCTCGACCATCATCTCAAGCAAGGCAATTCGCTTCTCGGGGCCACGCCTGCGCTCATCAAGGGCGGCATTCCGGACAGTGCCTTTGATCAGATCGAGGGCGATGACAGGAAGGTTGCGTCCTCCTACAAGGCGCGGAACAAGGTGGCGAGAGGCGGCCAGCTAGATCTTCTCGCAGCAGAGGAGCCGGCCGACTACAGCGCCAGCCTCGCTGACCAGCTGGCTCGCATCGACGTGATGTCCGATGAGACGCCTGATCAGCTCGCCGCGAAGGAGAGGCTCTTTGCGAAGTTCACGAGTTCCCGAGAGTTCTCAACCACCTCCCTTGTTGCAGATGCGTATTGCGCAGCGTTCGTGTGGCCCGCGACTGCGGATGCTCCTCGACCGATTACCCAGGGTGTGTTCGAAGGCTTGTGCGATGGCACAGCGCTGCTTGGTGCTGAGATTGTCGGAACAGTGAGTCAGCTCGCCCAAACCTACGAGTGGTTCCATTGGCATCTCCAGTTCCCGGACGTATTCAGTTCGAGTACGCCCGCGACCGATGGCAGCTCGACCGGATGGATTGGTGGCTTCGACTGCATGCTCGGCAATCCGCCGTGGGAGCGGATCAAACTTCAAGAGAAGGAGTTCTTTGCGGCGCGCTCGCCGGAAATCGCGAATGCCGCGAACGCAGCAAAGCGTAAGGCGCTCATAGCTCGGCTCGTCGAGGAGCATCCGGTCCTCGCGGCTGAGTTTGCCGAAGCGAAGCGCCGCGCAGAGGGGGAGAGCCACGTTGTTCGCAGTTCGGGGCGATACCCGCTGTGTGGCCGTGGCGACGTGAACACATACACGATCTTCGCTGAACTCAATCGCCAGCTGGTCGCTTCAACTGGTCGTACTGGGTGCATCGTTCCCACCGGAATCGCGACTGACGACACCACGAAGTACTTCTTCCGCGACACCATGGAGTCGGGCGCTTTGGTGAGCCTCATCGGATTCGAAAACGAGGAGTTCATCTTCCCCGGAGTCCATCATGCGACGAAGTTCTGTCTTCTGACGATGTCCGGAGCGGCCCGCAGAGACACCATCGCTGAGTTCAGCTTCTTTTTGCGGCAGCCCGCGCAAACCGCAGACCCGGAGCGCAGGTTCGAGTTGTCTGTTGAGGATATTGTCCTCATCAACCCGAACACCCGCACCTGCCCTATCTTCCGGACTCGCCGTGACGCTGAGATCACAAAGGGGGTGTATCGTCGCGTTCCAGTACTGATTGACGAGGAGGTCGGCGACGAAGGCAACCCTTGGGGAGTTCGATTCTTCACGGTGTTCCACATGGCGAACGACTCGGGCTTGTTCCGATCTCACGAGGAGCTTGAGGAAGAGGGTTTCGAACTCCAAGGCAACATCTTCTTGCGCGGGGCTTCGAGGTACCTGCCGCTCTACGAGGCGAAGATGATGCACCAGTTCGACCACCGTTTTGGCACCTACGACGGCCAGACCGAGGCCCAGGCGAACCAGGGCAAGCTGCCCGAGCTCACGCCCGAGCAGCACGCAGACCCTGACTTCGCGGCGCTGCCGCGATACTGGGTCGAGGAATCCGAAGTCGAGAAGCGACTGGATGGTATCTGGGATCGAGCCTGGCTCCTTGGATTCCGGGATGTCACTACATCGGTCTCACGGAGGACCTTGATTGCTGCGTTCTTGCCCAGACTCGCATTCGGCCACAAGCTGCCGCTAGTGATGCCCGCCGGAAATGCCTCGATCGCTGCCTGCCTGCTCGCCTGTATGGATTCATTCTCAGTCGACTACATCGCCAGGCAGAAGACCGGTGGCATCTCGATGACGTACTTCGTCCTCAAACAACTCGCCGTTCCTGAGGCGAGTGCCTTCGACGAACGCCCGCGATGGGCCGCAAGTTCGATCGTTGATTGGGTTAGGCCCAGGGTCCTGGAGCTGGTCTATACATCACATGACATGGCGCCCTTTGCGCGGGACGTTGGCTACGATGGCGACCCGTTTGTGTGGGACGAAGATCGTCGATTTGAGCTACGCTCGGAGCTCGACGCCGCCTTCTTCCACCTTTACGGAATCCAGCGCGATGACGTCGACTACATCATGGACACCTTCTGGATAGTCAAAGCTGACGACGAGAAGCGTTTCGGCGATTACCGCACGAAGCGCCGCATCCTAGAGCTGTTCGACGAATACGCTGGGGACTCGCATGGCTAAACCCTATGTCTCCTATCGACGATTGGTGATGAACTCGAAGGCCGCGATGGTCGCCGCAATCGAGATCTACAACAAACCGACGATTCAGTATCGCGATGAGACGTTTGTCATTCTCGTTGTGAACGCGTGGGAGCTGCTGCTCAAGGCCATTCTGTGTAAGTCGAAAAGGACGGTCTTCTACAAGAAGAAGCGCAACGAGCCCCACAGGTCCTATGCGGTGAAGGATGCTGTCGCGAGGTCTCGTGACCTCATCCCTGCGGGCCTGGCTCCGCCGAGCATGGTTGCAAACATCGAACACCTCGTTCTCTTTCGGGATAACGCTGTTCACTTCTATAACCAGAGCGATTTCAGTGTTCTTGTCTATGCGCTTGGGCAGACCTCGGTGGTCAACTACAACGACGTACTGAAGGCGGTCTTTGGCCAAGGCCTTGAGGAGCAGATGGCACTCAGCCTGATGCCTATTGGCCTCAAGCCGCCAGTTGACCCGATTGCCTTTCTGGCGGGTGTCACCGGTGACGCTTCCGCCAACCCCGTGGTGGTCGAGTTTGTGCGGAGTCTGGCCGCCTCAACGAGGGACTTGGAGGCCGACGGGTCCGATACAGGTCGGCTGCTCACCTCCTACACGGTGTCGCTTCAATCAACCAAGAAGATTGCCTCTGCCGACCTGGTCGTTGGAGTCGACGGCGGAAGCAGCCCGGATCGAATGCTCGTGACTCAGATCTTCAAGGACCCAAACAAGGCGTACCCACTGCGCGAGAAGGATGTGCTCGCACAGGGGTTGGTCGTAGACGGGGTACCGATTGGGCAGTACGTGTTCCGTGCGATCGTGCGGAAGTACGATTTGAAGTCGGACCCGAAGTATTGCTGGGAAGCCGACGGTGGTGTTCTCACGAAGTACAGTTCGGAGGTAGTCCGGTTCTTGAGGTCGCTGGACGCCGCAGCGTTAGACCGGGCGAAGCGGGAGTACTCGGCGCGGTGCCAGAAGCTAGGGAGATGAGAATGCCAGCAGTTTGGTGGGTCAATCAGACGAACCCGCAGTACACCATCGACCGCACGCGGGGCTATCGCTGGTCTCCATCCAAGACGAAGACCGGCGGGGTTCGCGAGGCCTGGCGCTGCCTTGAGGACATGGCTCAGGGCGACATTTGGATCTGCTGGTCCAGCCAGTCCATCGATGCGCTCGGCCTGGTGAACCGGCCACCCGAACCTTCGCGGGACTGGCCTGTCGACCAAGCGAATCAAGATCTCGATGATTATCCCGATCACGCGGGGTACAGGGTGTTCTTTGACCTTCATCCGCTTGATCGTCCGATATCGGCCGGCGAGATTCCTGACGAGTGGAAGCGGAAAGCGGGCCCGTTCCGGGCGAACTTGTGGGTCAAACTGTCGTCGGTTGAGCCCGTTGATCTATCGGCGGCCGACGAGCTCCGTGAGATGTTTGCCGACCGGTGGCCAGTGGGTTCGCCGTGGGGCGTCGACGCTCCGCCGGCCACCGCGCCACGCGCCACGCGCTACTGGCTCAGCATCCACACGCCAGATTCTTGGGAACGGTTTCTGGCTGGCGATATCGATGTGGTGACGTCAAAGCACAAGACCGACAGCATCCAGCGTGGCGACATCTTCATCAACTTCGTTTCTGGCGACGGTGCTCGCTGGGTCTCGGCAGAGGAGGTCGTATCGGATGTGCGCCCATTGCGCGGCAAGCCCTATCAGGACTACGAGTCGCAATGGGAGTGGCAGATTCGGCCGCTGACCCCGAGGTTGGCATTGGATGAGGGAATCGTCGTAAGACCAACCACCGGACGGCTGGAGCTCTTTCGCGGGTACGAGCGCAACTGGGGTGTCCGGGTGAGGAAGTCAGGCACGGAGCTCACCGAACATGACGCAGAGCTGATCATCGAGTGGATCGATCCACTTTCAGAAGGGACACGCTGATGGCCAGGCTCAAACGAGAGGGCGCCGACAAGATCTACGCAGTGGCGGAACGTTTCCGAGAAGGTGCGCTCGACTCAGACGGATCGATCCTGACTCCTGGCAAGGAGGTCTGGGCCCCGCGATTGTTGGACGAGATGCACCGACGTTTCACTCTGGATCAGGATGGCGGCAAGGACTCCTTCATCGACAAGTTGGAGTGTCAACTGTCAGGCGCGGATGACGATGCGATTCAGCTGATGAGCGAGATCTTCCTGATGCATGTCCTCGTAACGATGAGCATCGGCGGGCCCTCCAAGCGCGAGACACTGGGTACGATCCTGGGGTGGATGAAGCAGCCGCCAGTGGTGCCAACTGACGTTGACGCAGCGCTGGATTACGGCGTGGCGGGCACTGGGATGTTCTTCAACCAAGGTCGTGATCGCCAGATTCGCTTCATCATCGCCGCGATGCGCGCATGGAAGCTCCTCCCGGCGGAGACTCAGGCAAGCTCGGCTCGTGACCCATGGGCATTCAAGGAGCAGCTCTGGTCGATCGATGTGAACAGTGCCTGGATGCAGCGTAGCGCGCTGCTCCATCTGCTCTTCCCGGACACGTTTGAGCGCTCAATGTCCAGGGATGACAAGTCGCAGATCGTCGCAGCATTCGCAGATCTCATCGGCGGCGCAGAACACGCGGGCCAGCTTGACGAGGACCGCGCGCTTTTCGCGATACGTGAAGTGCTTGCTGCAGAATACGGAGCTGACTTCGACTTCTATGACACGCCTGAGGTGCGTGCCCGTTGGGACAGTGATAACCCGGTGGGTGAGGTGCCGCTGCTTGACCGTGTGATGGCAGCCTATCCTGGATGGACCGGTTTCTTGGACCCGCGCTTCGTCAAGGACGAGAGCAACTACAAGGCTGCTGCCTCTGAGAATGCGCGCTCCTTGCTCGGCGCAGAACCACTACGAGCCTTGATCGATGAGGGCAGGTTCTCCGAAGTGGTCTCTCGAGTGGAGAAGGTCGGTCAGTCCACCAACCTGCTGTGGCTGCAAGTTCCCAAGGATGGCGACCTCTCGCTGCTCTACCGACAGGGCCTTGACCAAGCTGAGTTCGCCGAGCAGCTCTACGACCTCCTCCATGGCGAAGGCGAGAGTCCAATCAGGCTCGGACGCTTCGCCGACTACACCACCGCGCGAGGGCTGCCGACCAAGTGGGCGCTTCCCACCTATCTACTGATGCTGCTTCACCCGGAGACCGACTTCTTCGTGAAGCCGAGAGCGACCAAATGGTTCCTCGGCGAGGTCGATGCTGGATTCGACTTGAGCTCCAAGGCATTGGGGGAAGTCTACGCGAGGGTTCTCGACGAAGTCGGCGCGCTGCGAGAGGCGCTCGCGCCGTATGAGCCGCAGTCGACGGTCGACGTGCAGGGCTACATCTGGGTGGCATTCCGCACCGACCCAGCCGTGGCGCACCTTGAGACCGTCCCTAGCGAAGGGATCGAATCCATGAACGACCCGTCCTCCGTCTACGATCACATCGCCGAGGCGGGTTTCCATTTCCCGGACTGGCTCGTCACAGACTACGTGCTCTCTCTCGCGACCAAGCCGCTTGTGATTCTCTCGGGAATCTCCGGGACCGGTAAGACGAAGATGGCGCAGCTGGTGAGTGAGCACGTCGCGCCGGAAGTGATGGTACCGGTTGCTCGCGCGCTTCCGGAGCCTGACGAGGTGTCTATCCTGCACGAGGCCAAGCGTGTCCTGATTGAACACTTCTACGTCGCAATCAGGGCAAGACAGGCCGACTTGTTCCCGCTGCCGGAACGCGGATCGGGCCTCGATGTGGAGCTGCGCGCACCGGGTCTCGCGCCGATGCCCGGGCGGCTCCAAAGCATTGGAGGCGAGAGGGACGACGGCCTCACCCTCCGGCTCTATCTGAAGGGGCCCTCGCGCGACTGGGTGCGAAGCCAGTTCAAGCGTGGCGACTACATTCGAATCACCCCCGAGGGCCCGGACTCGTCAGTGATCGGGGTGGAGCACATCGCCGTCGACACCGTGGAGACCCCTGCCCCATCGAAGCGCATCGCGTTTCTGTCAGTCCGCCCAGACTGGACTGACAACCGCGCGTTGCTCGGGTACTACAACCCGCTCACTCAGAAGTACCAGTCGACTGAGCTTCTTCGACTCTTGCTTCGCGCACAGGCCAACCCGGATGAGCCACACTTCGTCATCCTCGATGAGATGAACCTGGCAAAGGTTGAGTACTACTTCTCGGACTTCCTCTCGGCGGTAGAGGCCGATTCCGAACTGGTGCTTCACGACGCCGGAGAAGACCTGATTCTCGAGGCGCTTGACGGCATGGGTGTGCCGCAGCGGCTGAAGGTACCCTCGAACGTCTTCTTCACGGGGACCGTAAACGTGGATGAGACCACCTACATGTTCAGCCCCAAAGTCCTCGACAGGGCGAACACTCTCGAGTTCAACGAAGTCGACTTGGTTCAGTACGGTTCGGTTGTCGCTGGCGGCACGGGTGGCTACAGGCTGCGATCCGAGGTCTCAGTTGAGTCGTTGTTGGCCGCCTACCGCAAGCCACTGCCGCGGGACTGGCGCGATCTTCCTGCTCCGTATGCCGGCCACCTGCGCGCCCTCCACGGCCTCATGGCACAGCACAATCTCCACTTCGGGTATCGCGTTGCCAATGAGATTGCGCGCTACCTGAATCTCGCAGCCGAGTTCATCGGGCCTGACGCACTCGAAACCGCATACGACCTACAGGTGCTTCAGAAGATCCTCCCAAAGCTTTCCGGAAGTCGCGCGAAGCTGGAGGGTCCATTGACGGACCTTCTCGAGCACCTCGCCAAGGAAGACCTGCCGCTGTCGGCGGCCAAGGTGGGGCGGATGCTGAAGACGGTGCAGAACGTCGGCTTCGTGAGCTTCGTCGAGTGATTCGACTACGCACAGGAACTGGGTTCGCTGAGGACGTCCCGATGGGCGCCGACGGCCGTATTCTGCTTTGGTGCTGGCAGGACTACCTAGTCGAGTCACCGGAGCAACCAGCACTACCAGTCTCGTGTGTGACACAGGAGCTGCCCTCGGAGGATGGATGGCGTGCGCTCGTCAACTTCGGCGACTACGTCGGGTTGCTCGATCTGGCAGGCGGATTCTGTGAGATACGGTCGCACAAGCTCGACAGTGAGGGCTTCGACAAGTTGCTGCTGGAGATATCCGCGCGCGTCGCCAACCTGCCCTTCGACGTCAATTCGCCGACGTTCGTCCCATTCTCTCGCGATGCCACCGACGAGCGCGATCGGCTCTATCAGGCATTCGTCTACCTGCGCTGGGCGATGTGGTCCAGCAGCCCGTCCCTGTTCGAATCCTGGGCGACCATCGCGGCGGACCCGCATAGGGTGCTCGTGCGCGAGGAGCACCGCGAGACTCCTTGGGATGCGCGAGGAGTCACCCCTCGCACCCTCGAACGCATCGCCTCGCACCCGGAGGACTGGGTCGAGCTCGATTCCGACTCACCGTTGAGTTCGACGGCGTTGGCTCGCGCTCTCACAGACGATGCCGGCCGCGCTCACTTCCCACGCGAGGTGGTCGAGGTCATCGCCGAACCGACGCTCGATACCCCTGAGAATCGCTTCGCTCGCTACTTCCTGTCCACGGCCCACGAGTTGATCGAGCGGTTCCTAGTCGTTCTCGGCCAGCAATCCGCGGTCGATCTGGACCTGACCGCCGACGTCGACAAGCTGGCGCAGGAGCTCCGTGCCATGCAACAGGCACCGTTCCTGTGTGAGGTCGGAGACCTGCGCTCGTTCCCTGCGCAGTCCCAGGTCCTACAGAAGCGCGCAGGCTATCGAGAGCTGCTTCTCCATTTCCATGCTCTGTCACTTGCGTCTCGGTATCCCATCTCTGCTGCCGACCTGACTCGGATCATCGAGACAAAGAGCGCCAGTCTGCTCTACGAGTATTGGTGCTTCTTCGAGATGGCCGAGCAGATTCGGCGGCTGGGACTGCGACCCCTGCACGGAGTCCCGGTCGGCGGCGGTGAGATGTCAGCCACGCTCAATGAGGGAATCAAGCTGGTGTTCGAGGATGGGGTGGAACTCCACTACAACCGAAGTTTCTCGCGCTCGAATCCCCAGTGGCGGTCGTACTCCGTCACGCTGCGTCCAGACATCGTCCTCAAGGTCGGGGACACGCTCCACCTGTTCGATGCGAAGTTCCGCATCGACCGGTGGGCCATAGAGGACTTCGACGCGGACGCCGAAGCTACCGAGACTGTCGAGAACGACGACCGTGCCGGCCGCGCTTCGGCGATCTGGTGGAAGAACGCCGACATCCACAAGATGCACGCCTACCGGGACGCGCTGGGGCGCGATGGCGCCCATGTGGCGACCGTGCGCGTGCTCTATCCGGGGACGCAGGAGGTCTTCTACCCGTCGCAAGCTGGCGGGAAAGAGGGTGTCGGAGCGGTGCCGCTGATGCCGGGTGCGAGTGCCGACGAAATGCGCGGCGTGCTCTCCGGACTGTTGGTTGGCGACACAACGCAAAAGGCGGCCGTTGATGCTGCCGACTGATTGGCAGGCCCGCCATCTGAAGTCGGTCGAGAGAATCGCGGGGCCGAGATATGACCGAGTTCTGGACGTCGATGTTGATTTTGCATCGGTCTTCGCTGGTCTGGGACGAACAGACCAGTTTCGCGACGCCCTTGCGTCGGTGGGCAACCGGCTGGGCGCCGTCTTCAAGTACGGGCTGCGTGAGGGCCAGCCTGAGCAACTCGACTGCGTAGTCAAGACGGCTCAGTCAACGGCGGAGGCCCTCCTGAATGCATCCGCTTGCCCAGCCGATGGGAAGCTGGACTTCGCGCGGATTGTCGGCGACGCGCGCTCCGGGATGGACGCCGCGTGGGCGCTGAGAGGAACGCGGCGCGATTCCGATCGTGAGAAGGCCAACGATGGGATCTCCGAATTCGTCCTTCACGACGCCAACAAGGCGGCTGACCTGCTCAACGACGCGGTTGAGTTGTGCGAGGGGCGGGACTCTCGGGCCGCCAGCGAGCAGATACTGCTTCTAACGGGCCCGGCGGGTGCTGGCAAGACCCACATGCTCGTTCACATTGCCAACCAGCGCGCCACGAAGGGCCTGGCTTCGATCGTACTGTTCGGTGACCGATTCAGCGGGTTTGATCAAGTGCAGAGCTTCAGTGCGCGACTCGGCCGCGACGAGACGTACCCACTCCCACAGATCCTGGACGAGCTAGAGGTTGCGGGGGCAGCCACCGGTACCCGCTCGTTTCTCCTCATCGACGGAATCAACGAGACGTCTTCGTGCTCGATTTGGCAGGACGGGCTCAAGTGGCTAGCAGAGGCACTGCTCGACCATCCGCACGTGTGTGCGGTTCTGTCAGTTCGAGACGGCTTCCAAGACGCCGTTGCGACTCGCGGGTTCCTTGAGTCGGCCTTGGTCGTGCAACACCCTGGATTCGCGCGCAATCTCTGGCAGGCCGTACAGCAGTTCTTCGCCTACTACCAAGTGCAGTGGCCGGAGGTGCCGCTACTTGGACCGGAGTTCGCGAATCCGTTGTTCCTCAAACTGTTCTGCACTGCGTTCGCCGGAGAGACTCCCCGCAGTTTTCGGGGACACGCCGGCGGAACGCATATCTTCGAGGCATATGCCAAGAAGGTCGGACCGGCGATCAACGTTGAGCTTGAGGCTCCGGGTGCCGCCTCCAACTACTGCTGGACCGCGCTGATCAAGCCTCTTGCGACTTGGATGGGCGAGAACGGAGTCCAGGAGATTCCAGTCGAGGAAGCCCTATCGATCGCCGACACCGCATACTCGGGACACGGCGCGCGCGCCCTCGCGTCCATGGAGAACCACGCGCTGATCATGAAGTCGCCTCGCTTTGATCGCGATGGCGAGGTGAGCCGATACGTGTACCGGTTCTCCTACCAGAAGTTCAGCGACCACCTGATTGTTCGGTTCCTTCTGAATCACCATTTCGATCCGACTGCTGCGGAACCTGGGAAGGCATTTGCGCAAGACACCCGGCTTGGACGTATCGCGAATCTTGATGAGGGCCGAGGGCTCTTGGAGGCGCTGGCTGCGCAGATTCCGGAGCGAACGAATGGTGCCCGCGAGTTGACCAACTATGTGTCAGACGAAATTGCTCGGTCTTGGCTCATGAGCAGTGCGTTCCTAGACAGCTTGGTCTGGCGCAAGTCCGATGCACTCGGGCAACCGGCGATCGACTACATCAATGATGTCATCTTCGATGACACGCGGCTGCTGGAGGAGCTGTTCGAGGTTCTGCTGTGCGTCGCGAGTATTCCCGACTTCAGGTTGAATGCCAGGGGCCTCCACAAGCTACTCGCTGGCTGGACGCTAGCCGACCGGGACGGGATTTGGACCGGTTGGCTTCGATACCAGTACATGGACGAGGGTACTGCGGTCGATCGCCTTGTCTCGTGGGCGCGTACGGCTCCTGGCCGTGGGGAGGTCGTTCCAGAGGCCGCACTGCTGACTGCAACTGCGCTCTGCTGGCTCTTGGTCTCCCCAGACCGCTTTCTGCGGGACGATGCGACGAAAGCGGCCGTGGCGCTTCTGGAGCACCACCCCAGGGTCGTGCCCGAACTCATTCGGATGTTCGAAGCGGTGGATGATCCCTATGTGCTCGAACGCACCTTGTGTGCAGCCCTCGGCGCTCTCACGCGCAATCCTGACCACGAGGCGCTCGTCGAAGCCTCAAGCGTACTGCTGGAGGGCTTCTTCGCAAGACGTGAGTGCACCCACGTGCTGACTCGCGACTACGCCCGGGGCATCGTGGAACTCGCCGTGTCCTCCGGAGTTCTCAACGAAGGCGATGTTGGACCGGCGCGGCCACCTTACGGCTCGACCTTCCCTGAAGATGTGCCGAGCAAGGAAGGACTGAAGGCGCTCTACGCCGACGCGGATGGTCACGTGAGTGACTACGGCTCGATCTGGCACTCCGTCATGGAGTGGGACTTCGGCTGGTACATCATCGGGACCAATTCCGGTAGCACGCCGTGGAGCAGTCGACGGCTGGGGGAGCCCCGTCCGCCGACGCTGAAGGAGCGGTGGGGGCAGTTCCAGGCGACGCTTTCAGAGGACGCTAGCAGGGCCTTTCTGGCGTGGGAGGAGTCAAAGACGATCGACTCTATGCGTCTGCTGACTGCTCAGGTGCGCAACGGAGGAGAGAGCCAGACAAGAGCCACCGAGCGCGAAGAGCCAGTCAGGGAGAGTGAGCTGCGTGCCCTGCTGACAGCAGAACAAGTGACGGAGTTCGACGGTCTGCGCTCATCGAGTGAGGAGCACGTCCGGGATGACACCTTCGACCTCAGAATCGAGCAGTCGTGGGTATTCCTGCGCTGCTTAGAGCTGGGTTGGACAAAGGAGCGATTCGGGACAGCCGACAGCCAGCAGGGGCGGAACCGCGGCGACACAAGAAAGACAGAGCGCATCGGCAAGAAGTACCAGTGGATCGCCCACTATGAGTTCTTAGGCCTGCTCGCTGACAACTATGCCTTGAGGCCGCCGTGGGGCTCGAGTGAGTCCCCTGTCTACAAGGGCCCGTGGCTCGACTTCCTGCGCGACATTGACCCGACCTGCCTCTTGGATGGGCTCGCCCGCGCAGACGGTCCTACATGGTGCGCTACTCCCTCGTACGATCCAGATGCGTTGAAGGTAGACGACGAGCCGTGGCTCGCGGTTCTGGATGACCTGGTTGACCCGGCACAGATCATCGAGCTGGTCGACGACGAGGGGGCGGCATGGGTCGCGCTAGAAGGCTTCTACGAGTGGCGACCCCCCGTGGCTCCCGGGATCGAACCGCACTCGGTGCTTCATAGACACGTCTGGTACCAAGTCCAGTGCTACCTGGTTCCGGTGGATCAGGCGCATGTGTTCATGGAGTGGGCCTACACTCAGAATTTCATGGGGCGCTGGATGCCCGAGAATCGCGGATTCTCAGAGGTCTACCTGCGCGAGTACCCGGCAGCCCAGGCGTTCAGGGACCTGCTCATCGAGTCCGAGCCGGAGCGCACGGGGTGGGTGCAGGAGATACGTGGAGCGACGCTCGAAGTCCCGCTTCTGGTTGCGAGTGATAGTTACTCTGCGAGCTCGGCGGACAGGGATTGCTCTATCAAGGAGTCTTTCACCGTGGGCTTGCCAGCGCACTCGCTTGTTGAGGAGATGGGTCTGGCGCCCGGTCCCGTGGATGGCAGTTGGTTGGTTGGTGGGCAACTCGTGGCACTCGATCCGTCTGTCGGCTCCGACGCTTCGACGTACGTGCTGATTCGTCGGTCGTCCCTCCAGGAGCATCTCGCACGCGCTGGTCTCACAGCTGTTTGGACCGTGATGGCTGCAAAGGAGCTGTCTGGCGGTTGGCAGGATCGCGAGGGCAGACTCCCCGGCGCCGATGTGAACGGTGCCTACTGGCTGCAACCCGAAGGTGTCGTGGGCCGGCTGTGGATGGCTGGAGACGCCGCAGACAAGGCGTAAGGCGACGGGCGCCTGTCTCACGAAGTGCGTTGCACAGCCCGCGTCGTCTCAGTGCGGCATGAGCCGCACGGTTCTTCATCGAAGCACACGGGGTGGCCGAAACTGGTTAGAGCTCTGGGTCGCGTGACTTGTGCAGACGGACAACTAGGGCGTCGGCTTCACCGTCGCCTTCCACGGCGGCCGCCGAATCGATGCGATCGTGGAACTGCGCGCGGAGAGCTCCGAGATCTTCACGACATCGCCGGTGCGCGGCGCATGGACGTACTTGCCCCCGCCGATGTACATGCCGACGTGGTGGATGTGCCCCGCATCCCAGAAGATCATGTCGCCGGGCTGGATCTGCGACAGACTCACGCTCGTGCCGAGGCTGTTCCACATCCCGGACGTTGTGCCCCGGCCTGAGAAGTTGGCGTAGCGCCACATGATCCAGTCCACCAGCCCGGAGCAGTCGAACGTCTGCGGGCCCGTTGCGCCCCACACGTACGGGCAGCCGAGGACGGACAGGGCGAGCCGCACCGGCGGGAAGTTGACCGCGACCCCGGACCTGTCTAGTTTGCCCAGCACCTCAGGGGTGAGTGCCGTCGCGCCGGGGCCACCGGCGCCGTTGAGCCCGGAGGCATCCAGCACCTGCCCGTTCTCGTCGAACGTGCCCAGGATGGCGAGGTAGCGCTCGGCGGCCTGCCCGGCCTCCGCGCCCGTGAACGCCGCGCCAGCCGGGGCAAGCTTCGGCGCGAGGTCGGCGACCGGTGGGTACGTGCTCGTGGCGAGCACCGTGCTCGGACCCTCGGCTGTGTAGGTGTAGGCGATCGAGGAGCGCACAAGGTCGTAGACGGCGTTGGGGTCAGCCTTCGTGAAGTCCTGGTCGCACTGGACGGCCGACAGCGCCAGGAGATAGCGCCACGTCGGCAGGTCGAGATCGGCGTTCACCG
>JAUXNU010000182.1 GCA_030682655.1 Actinomycetota bacterium
CCTGGTTCGCGATGCAGCGGTCATCTACGACGTCCACGGCGGAGATCGCACCGTCATCTGGTCCGGTCCCAAGCGGGAAGAGAGGTCGCGTCCCACCATGTGGTGTAACTAGGTCGCCCGCTTGAACGGCAGGCGGCCACCGTGTGATTCTTCGAAGCGACCAAGCATTCGGAGAAGGGACACACGATGGCCGACAACAGCATGGAACTGACCGACTTCCTTCGCAAGGCGGTGGGCGGTGGGAATGCCGATTTCCTACGTGAGGGAGTGCGGGTGCTCTCCCAGGCGCTCATGGAGCTCGAGGTATCGGAGCAGATCGGGGCCGGCAGGCACGAACGGTCAGCGGATCGCGTCACGCATCGCAACGGGTACCGGGAGCGGACCTGGGACACCGCGGCCGGCGCGATCGAACTCAAGATCCCGAAGGTACGGGAGGGCAGCTACATGCCCTCGCTGATCGAACCGAGGCGCCGGATCGACCGCGCGATGCTTTCGGTGATCCAGGAGGCATGGATTCACGGCGTCTCGACCCGCAAGGTCGACGACATCGTCACCGCCCTGGGCATGACCGGGGTGTCGAAGTCGAGCGTGAGCCGCATCTGCGTCGAACTCGACGAGGTGGTGGCCGACTTCCTCTCACGACCGCTGATGTGCCCCTACCCCTACCTGTGGCTCGACGCCACCTACCTGAAGTGCCGCGACGGCTCACGGGTCGGTTCGGTGGCTGCGGTGGTCGCGATCGGCGTGACTGCGGCCGGTGAGCGTGAGGTGCTCGGTCTCGACATCGGATCGAGTGAGGACGGGGCATTCTGGACCGAGTTCCTGCGTGGCCTCGTCACGCGCGGACTGACCGGGGTCGAGCTCGTGATCTCGGATGCCCACGTGGGGCTCAAGGCCGCGATCCCCGTCGTACTCTCCGGAGCGAGCTGGCAGAGATGCCGCGTCCACTTCATGCGAAACGCGCTCGTCCACGTTCCCAAGGGCGAGCAGCACATGGTGGCAGCGGCGATACGCACGATCTTCGCAGCACCCGACATCGAAGAGGCCCGGACCCAACTCAGATTCATCGCAGACGGACTCGCGAAGAGGTACCCGAAGGTGTGCGGCCTGCTCCTCGACGCCGAAGACGACGTGATCGCCCACATGGCGTTCCCGCGAGAGCACTGGACCAAGATCGCCTCCACCAACTCGCTCGAACGCGTGAACAAGGAGATCAAGCGAAGGACCGACGTCGTGGGTATCTTCCCCAACCGGGCCTCCGCGCTCAGGCTCACCGGTTGCGTGCTACTCGAGCAGCATGACGAGTGGGCGGTGGGCAGGCGCTACATCGGCATGGAATCCATGACGAGGATCGGGAATCCGGTGAGCGAGACGGAGGTGGTGCTGCAGGCGTTGCTGGCACCGGTGAAGTAGACTTCAGGAACAGAGAGTCACGCGGGAGTTACACCACTCCGCGGGACGCGACCGGAAGAGGGATGGGACTAGTTGTGGTTGCAGGCGGACTCAGAGAGAAGATCATCGTCGCGCTTGACACCGACGCACACACGGCGCTCGGGCTTGCGCGCTCGCTGCAGGGCCGTGCCGATTGGCTCAAGGTCGGCATGACGCTCTTCTACGCCGAAGGACCGGGCATAGTCGCGCGCCTGCGGGACATGGGTTTCCGCATCTTCCTCGACCTCAAGCTCCACGATATCCCGCACCAGGTCGAGGGCGCGGCCCGGGAGATTGCGAAGCTGGGGTGCTCGATGATGACGGTGCACGCTTCAGGTGGGGTCGAGATGATGCGCGCGGCCATGCAAGGGGCCTACGCGGGCTCACGCGAGTGCGGCATCGACACACCGGGCATCGTCGCGGTCACTGTGCTGACGAGTATGGACGAGCGATCCCTTGGGCAGACGGGCGTGTCCAAGCCGGTGGCAGAACAAGTCCATGGTCTGGCCGGTCTGGCGCGGGAGAGCGGCGTGCAGGGCATCGTATGTTCGCCGCACGAAGCTCGCGCCATGCGGGAGCTACTGGGACCAGAGGCGCTCGTGGTGACCCCCGGTGTGCGGCCCTCCTGGGCGTCCGCCGACGACCAGGCACGCATCGCCACTCCGGGGGAGGCTATTGCGGCCGGGGCCTCACACGTAGTGATCGGTCGACCGATCACCGGGGCCGAGGAGCCGGGCAGCGCAATGGAACGCATCGCCGAGGAGGCGTGAACGCATGACGATGAGCCGAGAGCAACTGCTCGAATCTCTGAGCGCCGCCGGGGCTTTGCTGTCGGGACACTTCGTTCTTACGAGCGGTCGGCACTCCGCCACGTACGTTCAGTGCGCGCGAATACTTGAGGACCCGGCGCTTACCACGCGTCTTGCCGAGGACATAGCCGAGCGATTTCGCGACGACGCGATCGACCTGGTAGCGGCTCCGGCGGTTGGCGGAATCGTAATCGGGTTCGCGGTAGCGCAGGCGCTGGGGGTCAAGTTCATCTTCAGTGAACGTGAGCAGGGCGAGATGCGATTCCGGCGAGCCTTCCAGGTTCCGGAGAATGCGCGCGTTCTTATCGTAGAAGACGTGGTCACAACAGGTGGTTCGGTCGCCGAGGTCATCGAACTGGTGCGCGCTGCCAACGGTATTGCCGTTGGGGTCGCCTCAATCATCGACCGCGGTGGGGAGAAGCGCTTCTCGACTGAGTTCAGACCTCTACTTAGACTTGAGGTTGAGTCCTGGGAGGCGAATTCGTGTGGCCTGTGTGCCTCCGGAGTCGACATCACATCGCCCGGAAGTCGGCGGACCGGCCAATAGAGCTTGGCATCGCCGCAGGTCAGGCGTAACATCATGACGTCCAGCTGGTTGTCATAGACGCGCGAATGTGTCTACAATCGTGTGGCGTGGAGTCAAGCTCCGCCTATGCGAGGACGAGGAGGAACCATGGCACTTCCGAACCTTTCCGATGCCGATCGCCAGGCTGCCCTTAAGAAGGCTGCCGAGGCCCGCCAGAAGCGTGCAGAGCTTCGGGCCAAGATCAAAGCTGGCCAGACGAGCTTCGCCCAGGTCATGGCAAGGAGCGACGATCCCATCGTCGCGCGCATGAAGGTTTCGACGTTGCTCGAGAGCCTTCCCGGTTTTGGCAAGGCCAAGGCCGCCAAGATCATGGAAGAGCTTGAGATCTCCGACAGCCGTCGCGTTCAGGGTCTTGGCGCCCGCCAGCGCGAGCACTTGATGGCGCGGTTGGGATAAGCGATCTTCGACTTGTGCACGTGAGAATTCGATCGGGATGCTGCGCCCGGTGACGCGCGCAGGCCATCTCTACATCGTGTCCGGCCCTTCGGGGGCTGGCAAGGGGACCCTGGTTGAGGCGGTTCGTCACAGGGTCCCCGACATTTGGGTGTCTGTGTCTGCGACGACGCGTCCACCCCGCCCCGGAGAGCGTGAGGGCGTCGAGTACTTCTTCCTGAGTTCCGAGGAATTCTCCCGTCTTGTCGACAGGGGCGGTTTCCTTGAATGGGCCGAGGTACACGGCAATCGCTACGGAACGCTTCGTGAGCCGGTGGACCGCGCTGTCGTCGAGGGCAGACCGGTCGTGCTAGAGATAGATCCTCAGGGAGCGATGCAGGTCAAGCGGGCCGTGCCGGAGTCTTCGCTGGTGTTCGTCAAGGCACCTTCCTTCGACGAGTTGAAGCGGCGCCTCGTGGGGCGGGGCAGCGAGACATCCGAGCAGGTGGAGACGCGCCTGAAGACCGCCGAGGGCGAGATGGCGTTTGCGGGTACGTATGATTTTGTGGTAATCAATGATGACGTTTCCCGTGCAACCGACGAGCTTGCCGCGATTGTCAGCGGCGAGGTCAGGCGCGAAACCCCTGAGAAAGAGGACTGAATCCGCATGGTCATCAAGCCTGAGATAGACCTGCTGCTAGCCACGGTCGATTCGAAGTACACGCTTTGCATCGTCTCGGCGCGCCGCGCACGTCAGATCAACGACATGGTGCATCGCGCCAGGGACAAGGCCGTGCTCATGCTTGCGCCGTCCCAGATCGCGTCGCTCACGAAGACCAAGCCGCTGACGCTTGCCCTCGAAGAGATCGCCAATGGCGACGTGTCATACGACCGGGTCCAGGACAGCGTCAAGTAGGCGCGCGCGCCATGTTCGAGCGCGCCGCCCTCATCCACTACCACGAGATCGGGCTCAAAGGCCGGAACCGATCGGCTTTCGAGCGCCGTCTGCAGACAAACATCCAGGCGCTCATCGGCGAGTTGACTTCGGCGTCGGCCGAGTGCGTGTCCAGCAGGCTCCTCGTTCGTGCCACCGATGTGTCGAAACTCGACGCGCTGTGCGAAGCCATCGCCGCGGTTCCGGGCGTTGCGTACGTAGCTCCGGTCTACATCACCTCGCGGGAGATGCACGATCTGAAGAGTGCGGCGCTGCTCGCGATCCGTGCCGTCAGCGGGTGGGAGTCGTTCGCCATCGATGCCCGCCGCTCGAACACAGACTTCCCGGTGTCGAGCATGGAACTCAACCGGATCCTCGGCCAGCATGTCGTCGACGAGACCGGCGCGCGAGTCGATCTCACCAGTCCGGATGTGACCTGCTGGGTGGAGGTCGTTCAGGGCGACGCGTATGTCTTCAGCCGCAAGATCCCCGGAGTGGGCGGGTTGCCGGTTGGCACGGCCGGCAAGGTCGTGGCGCTTCTGTCCGCCGGCATAGACTCGCCGGTGGCGGCGTGGAGGATGATGAAACGCGGGGCGGTCGTGGTCGGCGTGCACTTCTCCGGCCGCCCGCAAACGAACGACCTTTCGGAACGCTTCGTGACCGAGATCGCCGGGGCACTTCAGCGCTACGGGGGGCTCGGGCGGGTCTACTACGTGCCCTTCGGCGACCTGCAGAAGGAGATCTCGCTTGCCGCGCCTCCGGACCTGCGCGTGCTCCTCTACCGGCGTCTCATGATCCGCGTGGCCGAGGAGATCGCCGCCTTCGAGAACGCGAAGGCACTGGTCACAGGGGAGTCCCTTGGCCAGGTCGCCTCGCAGACGCTGGAGAACATCACCGCTGTGGACGAGGTCGCGACGCTTCCGGTGTTGCGCCCGCTCATCGGCAACGACAAGCTGGAGATCATCGCCGGGGCCCGTGCGATCGGCACCTACGCGCTCTCCACACAAAGTCATGAGGACTGTTGCACGCTCTTCATGCCGCGCATGCCTGCGACTCACGCCACCGTCGCCGAGGTGCTCGCCGGCGAGGCCGATCTCGACATACCCCGGATGACGGCCGACGCCGTCGCTTCGCTGACCTTCCGTGATTTCCCGTGCCCCGCCTATCGTTCGCCGCGGCGGTTGCCGCCCGGTGTCGGACCGGACAGTCGGGACCGGTGAACCGCATGCGCATACTCGCTCTCGAGCCGTACTACGGCGGCTCACACCGGGCGGTGCTCGACGGGCTCGTCGCGCGCACCTGCGCCGAGTGGACGCTGCTCACGTTGCCCGCGCGCAAGTGGAAGTGGAGGATGCGCGGGTCGGCGATCACCATGGCCGAGGAGATACGACGGCGCTCAGCGGCAGGTGAAGGATGGGACGTCGTGTTCGCATCGACGTTCGTGAACCTCGCCGAGCTGTACGGTCTGGCCGGCAAGGCGCTTGCGGGCGTGCCGTCGATCGTGTACTTCCACGAGAACCAGCTCGTCTACCCGAACCGGCACACCGCCGAGTGGGACTTCCAGTTCCCGCTGACCAACATCACGAGCGCGCTCGCTGCCGACCTGTGCGTGTTCAACACCGGGTTCACCCGGCGGACGTTTCTCGACGAGATCACGCCCTTCCTGAAGCAGTTCCCGGACCATCACCCGGAGGGCGTTGCGGAGCGCATCGCTGCCAAGTCCGAGGTCATCGCGCCGCCGTTCGATCCGGCACCGTTCGACAGCGTGCTTGGCTCTGAGGGTGTCGCGGCTGCTGTTCGCGGCCAGCGCCCACGCATCGTGTGGCCACACCGTTGGGAGCACGACAAGGACCCCGACACCTTCTTCCGCGCGGTGACTCGCCTTGCCGCGGAGGGGCTCGACTTCGAGGTCGCCGTCGCGGGGCAACCGTTCCGCGAGACCGCCGAGGAGGTCCGCGCCGCAGCCGATGCGCTCGGTGACCGCCTGGTGCATGTGGGCGAGCCAGCCGGGCGAGAGGTGTATGCCGGGCTGCTGGCGGGAAGCGACATCGCGGTCTCTACCGCCGACAACGAGTTCTTCGGCCTCGCGATGATCGAGGCGTGCTACGCGGGGTGTGCGCCGGTAGTGCCGGACCGTCTCGCGTACGTGGAGCTGTATCCGGTCGAATGCAGGTATCGTGACGAGAATGGCCTCGTGGCCCTCTTGCGGTCACATATCACCCATAGGCCTGCGCCGGGGCAGGGGAGGGCGCTGGCCGAGGAGTACACGTTCTTGCGACTTGTCGGCGAGTACGAGCGCACGTTCGCGGAGGTTGCCGTTCGCGGTCGCCGCTGATCTGCGGCTCCGTAGGTCGCTAGGTATCGCGCGGGCATGAGGCTCGCGCGCCACGGAGGAGGAGACGTCACCATGCAAGAACTCCTGAACCTGCCCACACCTGCGCTCGTTGCGATCGTGGTGCTCGGCACAGCGCAGATCGCGCTCGAACTCTACGCCGTGATCGACATCGTTCGCAGGCCGGCGGACCAGATCGCGGGCACGAAGGTCATGTGGATACTGATCGTGGTGTTCGTGAACCTCATCGGCGCGATCGTCTATCTGCTCGTCGGACGCAAGCCCGCGACCGTCACGCAGTCCGAGGCTGCAGTGGCGCAGGGCGACGCGGCGCGCACTGCCGTCGACACCCTCTACGGGGGTGACGACCGGTGACGCCCGCCGCTCCCGCAA
The DNA here is from genome assembly GCA_030682655.1 of Actinomycetota bacterium. Taxonomy (NCBI): domain Bacteria; kingdom Bacillati; phylum Actinomycetota; species Actinomycetota bacterium. The sequence goes on from JAUXNU010000182.1 coordinate 6,858, forward strand.
CTGCTTCTACTGCCATCGAAGTCCGTGGACTCACGAAGGTCTACAAGGAAGCCCGCGCACTCGATGGGGTCGATATCACCGTGTCAGAGGGCTCCGTGTTCGGGTTCCTCGGTCCGAACGGGGCAGGCAAGACGACGACGCTGCGGATCGCGACCGGTCTTGCCCACGCCACCGCAGGTGAAGTGCGGGTCTTCGGGCTCGACACGACCGCCGGCGAGACGCGCTCACAGATCGGCTTCCTGCCCGACGTTCCCGGCTTCTACCCATGGATGACGGCCAACGAGTTCCTGCGATTTGCCGGCGGGCTATTCGGCATCAGCGGAAAGACGCTCGATGCGCGCGTCGCTTCACTGCTCGACCTCGCAGGACTCGCCGATGTGAAGACGCGCGTCGGCGGCTACTCTCGTGGCATGAAGCAGCGCCTCGGCGTCGCTCAGGCACTGATCAACGCACCACGGCTGCTCTTGCTCGACGAACCTACGAGCGCACTCGACCCACTTGGGCGCAAAGAGGTGCTCGACATGATCGCTTCGCTGCGCGGGCGCACGACGGTGTTCTTCTCGACCCACATCCTGGCCGACGTGGAGCGCGTGTGCGACACGGTAGCGATTCTCGATCGGGGACGGGTCGTGACCCAGGCTCCCATCGACGAGCTCAAGGCGCGCTATGGAGCGCACAGACTCATCGTGGAAGTGGACCGCGATTCGGATTCGTTCGCCAAGGAGCTTCTCGACCTTGAGTACGTGAGCGCGGTTTCTCCAGGCAGCGATGGGGGTCTCTCGGTGACACTTACCGATCTTCCCCGCGCCCAGCGGGAGGTCCCGGCACTCGTGGTCGAGCGCGGGCTGGCGCTCAAGCGGTTCGAGAGTGGTGAGGTCGGCCTCGAAGAAGTCTTCGTCGATCTCGTGGGGGGCGATCACCGATGAAGGGCTTCCTCAGGTTCCTTGGCAAGGAGTTCACCGAGATCGTGCGCACGTGGCGGGTGTGGGTCGTGCCGGGCATGTTGCTGTTCATGGCGGTGTCGAGCCCGATCCTGGCCAAGCTCACGCCGGCGCTTCTCGAATCGGTCGCCTCGGGCCAACAGGGCATCAAGATCACGATCCCCGATCCGACCTATCTGGACGCCTACGCGCAGTGGCTCAAGAACCTCCAGCAGATGATCGCCATCGCGCTGCTCATCACGACCGGCGGAATGATCGCGGGCGAGCGGGCAAGCGGAACGGCGATCCTCGTGCTGACGAAGCCGGTGTCGCGCGCCGCATTCGTTGTGGCGAAGTTCCTGTCCCAGACCGCGCTTCTGGTGGTGGCGACCGTGATCGGCGCGGCGGTGTGTTGGGGCGCCACGTATGCGACCTTCGGCGAGGCGCCGCCCAAGCTGCTTGTGAGCATGACGGCCGTTTGGCTCGCGTTCGCGGTGCTGCTTGTGGCTCTCATGACGCTGCTGTCGGCGGGGCTCAAGTCGATCGCCGCAGGCGGCGTGGGTATCGGCGGCTTCTTCGTGATCTCCGTGCTGTCGCTCTGGGGTCCGGCGCTCGACTATTCGCCCGCAGGGCTGTCGGTGGCGCCGAACGCTCTGCTCGCAGGTACACCTGTCGAGCTGGCGTGGCCGCTCGCGACCACCGCCGTGGCGGTAGTCGCGCTAGTCGTGGCGGGCGTTCTCGTGTTCAAGACCAAGGAGCTGTAGGTGGCTCTCGCAAGACGACCGGCGGCTCAGCACCCGGCGACCTTCTTGGCGAGGTTGTCGAGGTCGATGTGGTCGACTTCGATGTCGCTAACGGCGGCGAAGACCTCCCGCACGCGGTCGTTCGTCGCTCTGCTCCCGGCTTCGGCGTAGAAGCGCGAGGCCCTCTGCTCGCGGGCGAGCGACTCGTCGATGTTGGTGCACCAATCGTCCGGCGCGACATCGGGCTCCATGAGGTCGGCGGGCTTTGCGAGCTTCGCGAGCTTGCAGAAGACCGAACAGTGCTCGGCCTCGATCTTGGCGAGCCTCTTGTACGCCGAGGAGAGCTTCATGTTGTCGCGATGCGCTGCCATGGCGAGGTAGAAGCGTGTGTTGGCGCGCTCGAGTTCGATGGCCTGCATGATGTCGTTGCGCTCGACCGCGGTCAGGTCGACCTCGTTGATGTCTTCGGGGTACTCAAACGTGTCGATGATGAGGTGTGCGTGCGCCCCGCAGAACGGGCAGTGGCTCGGCGGCTCCGAGCCGAGGTAGGTCTCGCCACAGATACGGCAGCGGTACATCTTCATGCGGTTCCTCCTTGGACGTGGTGTTCGAGGTGCACCACTCAGGCAGGCAGGCCGAGTGTGTCGCCTATTGCTTCGCCGAAGGCGGTGGCGGCCTCCGGTCCGGCTGCTGTGATGATGAGTCCATCGATCTCGACCGGCGCCCCCGTGTACGCGGCCCCGTGTGCGACGAGATCGTCCTCCTGCGACGGGAACGACGTGACCCGTTTCCCGCCAAGGAGCCCGGCGTGCGCCAGTGTCGAGGGAGCGATGCAGATCGCCGCGACCGGCTTTCCGGACTCGTGCACGGCGAGGGCGAGTGAGTGTGCGTCAGGGTCGTCGAAGAAGACCTTCGACCCCGCACCGCCGATGAAGGCTATCGCGTCGGTCGTTGCGGGCGAGACTTCCCGAAGCGCTTCGTCCGCCCGTGCGAGAAGCCCGAAACGGCCGCGGCAGGGTCCCGGTGCGACACTCGCGGTGATGACCGTCGCTCCCCGGCGCTCGAGTACCTCCTTGGGCTCAGCGTATTCCTCGTCGCGGAACTGGTCGGGCGCGATCACAAGCACTACCGTCTTCACGTGCGCTCCTCCGGTTCAACGCGCGGTCCTGCCGCCTGAGGCGACGTCAAGGAATATACCCGACAGTGCGACTGCCGATGCGGGGAGCGGCACCCGTGCTACGATGTCGCGCGGCACGAGCGCCGCGGTCCCGGCGTCGGAGCCGTTTGCGTCTGGACCGACCGGAAAGGTGCTCTATGTCCGAGATCGTTCGCATGGTGCGTGATCGCATCACCTCGAGGATGCTCGTGCGCACGGTGTTCCTTGGCTTCTTCGTGTTTTCGAGCGTGCAACTCTGGCGCTTCGAGCTGTGGGCGAGGGGAGAGGGCACCTACGTCTCCCGCCCGGAATCGGTCGCGGGCATTCTCCCGGTCGGGCACTTCACGAGCTTCTTCGCGTGGCTGAAGGGCGGCGGCTGGGACGGTCTCTTGCCCGCCGGCCTCGTCATCATCATTGGGGCGCTCGCGGTGTCGCTGCTCTTCAAGCGCGGTTTCTGCGGCTGGATATGCCCTCTCGGCACCGTTTGGGAGGGCGCGGCCCTCCTTGGCAGGAAGCTTCTCGGAGGGCACCGCATCCGCCTTCCGCGCTGGCTCGATCTGACTGGCCGAGGAGTGCGCTACACGATCGCCGCCGCCGCATTCGCCTTCCTGGCGCTGGTCCCACTCGCCGAGGCGGTCGAGTTCCGGCAGCTGCCGTACATGTGGGTTGCCGATCTCAAGATCTTGCACGGGTTTGCCCGGCCGGCGTTCCTGCTCGTGTTCTTGCTGGCGTTCGTGGTGTCTATGCTTCTCGGGCCGGTGTGGTGCCGCTGGTTGTGCCCTCTCGGGGGCCTATACAGCCTTGTCGGGCTAGCATCGCCGTGCAACGTGCGCCGCGATGAATTGACGTGCATTCACTGCTCGAAGTGCACCGACGTGTGTCATGCCTTCGTCGATGTCGAGAGTGCGCACACCGTACGAGCACCGGAGTGCGACGGGTGTATGGACTGCGTGAGGGAGTGTCCGGTAGACGGGTGTCTGAGCGCGTCGGCGTTCGGCCGCGTAGAAATCGCTCCGTGGGCGTGGCCCGTTCTCGTGGTCGGTGCATGGCTGGCGATCTACTTCGTGGCCCGGGCTACGGGCAACTGGCACTCGACGATACCCGATGAACTGCTGCGCCAGGTCATCAACTCCGGGCTGCTGGAGCAGCGCACGCCGGGTGGCTTCTAGAATCGATTGGGAACCAGCGTTCCGACCTCTTCTGGTATGATGTGTACAAGTTTGTGTACATCAGTCTCAGGCGGGTGGATGTCGGTTCGCCCGTCCCTTTCGAGAGGTGATCCGATGACCGAGGCCGCCACCATTCTGCGCGACGGGATAGACAGCAGGGTCGGCGCCTTCATCGAGCGACGCAACGCCCTCAAGAATGCCGACAGGTACTTCTATCTCCAGCCTACGGTCGGGCCCACTAACCATCGCGTGACGATGGCCGACGGCCGCGAGATGGTTCAGCTCGCCTCGTACAGCTACCTGGGTCTCATCGGCCATCCCCGTATCGACGAGGCGGCCAAGGCCGCTATCGACGAGTACGGTACCGGTGCAGGTGGAGTCCGGCTGCTCACCGGTACGACAGACCTGCACGAGCGTCTCGAGGCGCGCATTGCGGCGTTCGCCCACCGTGAGGACTCGGCCGTCTACTCGAGCGGCTACGTCACCAACCTCGCGATCATCAGCGGACTTATGGGCCCGGGCGACCTCGTGCTCATGGACAAGCTCGATCACGCATCGATAGTCGACGGCTGCCTGTTGTGTGGCGCCAAGTGGAAGACCTACCGCCACAACGACATGGATCATCTCGCGAAACTGCTCGCGGAAGCTGCCGGAAACTACAACACCGTTCTCGTGGTGGGTGATTCCGTCTTCTCGATGGACGGCGACATCATGGATTTGCCAAGGACGCGCGAGCTGTGCGACGAGTACGGTGCCCGGCTCATGGTGGACGAGGCGCACTCTGTTGGTTCGCTCGGCGCCACAGGGCACGGCATCGAGGAACACTTCGACATGGTCGGCTCCATCGACCTGAAGATGGGCACGTTGTCCAAGTCCATCCCGTCAGTCGGCGGCTACCTGGCCGGGTCGCACGAGATCGTCGACTACCTGCGCCACATGTCACGCCCGTTCATCTTCTCCGCTGCCTTGCCGCCCGCCCAGACGGCAGCCGCTATCGAGGCGTTCGACGTGATCGAGGAGGAGCTCTGGCGGGTAGCGCGCCTCCACGAAGTGCAGCATGCGTACACGCAGGGCCTGAAGGCTCAGGGGTGGGACACGATGTTCGCCTCGACGTGCGTGGTGCCGGTTCTTGTGGGCGACGAGAGCAAGACGATGGATCTAACGCGGATGCTCTTCGACCGCGGTATCTTTGTGTGTCCGATTGTTCATCCGGCTGTGCCGCGCGGTACGGACCGCCTGCGCACGTGCCTCATGGCGACGCACACCGACGAGGACATCGCGGCTGCGCTCGACGCCTTCGCCGAGGCAGGCGCGGCTCTCGGGTTGATCTGACCGGCAATGCCACCCTGTGTGTCGGGGGAGTTCGAAAGCCCTGGTCAGAACCGCACCTATGGGTGATTTGCGGTTCACGAACGCGTATACTGGTCATGCCGTAACAAGGAGACCCGCATGCGCCTCGGCGTGACCGACCTGGCAAGACGCTATGCACACCCCAAGGCCGTGGCTGCGATGCTCACGACGCCGCTGTTCGTAGTCGCGTACGCATTGAGCCCCCGGCATCTGCCGGTCCATTCGGCTGCAGTCATCGCCCAGCAGGTGCTCTATCTCTCACCGTTCGTACTCGCCGCCGTGGGATGCGCGTTGGTGCTCAGAAGGACCTCCGGTGTCGAACGTCGCGTCTGGTCCCTCCTTGCGGCGTGCGTGACGTTTCTGCTTGTGGCCGAGTTGAACTGGAGCATCCAGGTTACATCCGTGGGTGGAGTAGAAGACCCTACCGGTCCGGTCGCACTGGTCTTGGCGCTAGTTCCCGCGATTCTCTTCGGCATGCTCCTGTTCTCGCTGAGCAGGCTCAAGGACTCCTCTCTTGCGACACGGATGCGTTTCCTATGCGATCTGCTCATTGCGGTCGTGGTGGCTACGGTTGTCGGCTATGCGTATGTGATCGGTCCCTACCTGCAACACATGGGCGTGACATCGCAGCATGTCATTGGCGGTGTCACGCTCAATACCGTGATCGGGGTCGGGGTACTGACGGGCACCGTCTCCCTGATGCTCGGGCTTCGCAAAGGCGCGTGGCGCCTCTGGGAGCGGTTGGTCGTCGGCGGAATCGGAATCTACTCGGTCGGCCTGCTTCTGTGGCCGTTGTACTACGTGTCGACGTTCGTGCAACCCAGCGCCGCAGGCCGCATCTCCGAGTCGCTTTGGGTGCTGGGGATGGCATGGATCTTCATCGGTTCGGTCGCTCGGCTCGAGGCCGATGGACTCACGGAAGCCTTGCGCAGCCTGCCACCGTTCCAATTCAGGAGCCGATGGATACCGCTTCTGTTCCACGGTACCGCGACACTGGCCATCCCGGTGATAGCGTTCACCGCATTCCAGTCGGGTCAAAGGACCGACGCTCTCGTAGCGTTCGTCGGGGCAGGCGTCCTTGCAGTATTGCTCGTGAAACGGAACTTCTGGGTGGCGGTTGAGGGCGGACACCTCTTCGAGCGCGCGGTCATCGATCCGCAAACCGGGCTTGTCAACAAGCGGCACTTCTCAGAATGTTTCGACAGGGAAGTCGACATGGCGGTTCGGTGCGGTGACCCGGTCAGCCTCATCGTGATGGACGTGGACGACCTGCACGCGGTGAATGCGCTGGGGGGTCATGCGGCGGGAGATAGGTTGCTGGGGGCGATCGCCCGATGCATCGAACGTCGTGCCTTGGCCGAACACCTTGTAGCGCGCAGCAGCGGGGACGAGTTCTCGGTCCTTCTTCCGCGAACCGAGCATGCGGAGGCGGCGGTGCTGGGCGAACGTATTCGCTCGGCCATCTCGGTGGAGTGCGACTGCACCGTGTCAGTCGGCGTCGGGACGTTCCCGCAGGACGGTCTGTCCGCCCACGAACTCGCGGTCAACGTCCGTGCGGCTGCCGACTGGGCCAAGCGGCACGGCAAGGACCGTCTCGTCGTATTCAGTTCCAAGCGCGATGAGCTGAAGGGTTCGGGTACTCGCGGCGAGCATCCTACCGCCTCGCACATCTCGGTCGTGCGCGTGCTCGCGATGGCAGTGGACGCCCGCGACAGGTCGATGCGATACCATTCCCGGTCCGTCGCGGACCTCGCGTGGGCGCTGTCGGAGGATCTCGGCCTGGCCGAGGATCGGCGCGAGCTCATCCGCATGACCGCTCTCATGCACGACGTCGGCAAGATCGGCGTGCCCGACGCCATCCTCCAGAAGACGGGGCCGTTGAACTCCGAGGAGTGGGCGCTGATTCGCGAGCACCCTCTTCTTGGCGAGCAGATCATCTTCGCTGCCGGGCTCGGGTCCGCCGCACGTTGGATACGCTTCCACCACGAGCGTTGGGACGGTGGAGGCTACCCCGACGGCCTTTCCGCAGCCCAGATACCCGTTGAGTCGCGCATTCTCGCGATCTGCGACTCCTTCGATGCGATGACATCTGACAGGCCGTATCGGAAGGGTCTCTCGATCCCGGCGGCCCTTCAGGAGATCGATCTCAGCATAGGCACGCAGTTCGATCCCGACATCGCGGAGATCTTCATCCAGATGACTTCGAGGCGTTTCCCTGTCGGGGGAGGCCTACCGGAAGCTCTCCATAAGGTCTGAGACGTCTCTCGGACCCAGCGCGTGCTTCCAGAGCGGCTCACCGTAGGCCGGGACCCCATCCTCATACGTCGCGGTCCCTGACTCGCTGTAGAAGACGCCTATGGGCACCCGGCACTCGTCCGGGGTGCACGTCAGATCGTGGAAGGACGACATCGAGAGATCGAATGCCGCCGCCCGGTCCGACGTGTCGTGTCCCGCCTCGTCGAGCTTGTAGACGCGCTCGCGGAACCACGAGAACGTGTTGTACTTGTTCCAGGTCACGCAGGGTTGGAAGACGTCGACGACGGCGAATCCGCGATGCTGGATCGCCTGGCGGTAGAGGTCTGCGAGGTGAGGGATGTCTCCAGCGAAGCCGCGGGCGACGAACGTCGCGCCCTCGGACAGGGCGAGTCCGATCGGGTTCGCCGGCACTTCGAGGACACCCTTGGGCGTAGAAACGCTCGGCATGAGATGGTCGGAGGTCGGGGAAGCCTGGCCGGTGGTGAGCCCGTAGATCTGGTTGTTGTGTGCGATGTAGGTCATGTCGAGATTCCGCCGCAGCGCGTGTACGAAGTGCCCCATCCCCAGGCCGTATCCGTCCCCGTCTCCCGCTTCGATGAGAATCTTGAGGTCCGGCCTCGCAAGCCGCAGTGCCGTGGCCACAGGGAGCGTCCGTCCGTGCAGCGCGTGGAAGCCGTGCGCGCGCAGGAAGTCGGCACCGTTGCCGTGGCACCCGATTCCCCAGATGACCGAGTACTCGTGCGGTTCCAGGTCCAGGGCCGAGAGCGCACGCTTGAGCGCCTCCCACATCCCGAAGTTGCCGCATCCGGGGCACCAGGTCGGCTTGATCGGGGTGACGTACTCCTTGGCCTCAGGCATCAGCCGAGCACCTCCTTGGCGAAGTCGTAGATCTCCTCGGGCGAGAAGGGCCGTCCGTCATAGCGGTTGTACGCATCGTCGACGTCGCGCAGACAGCGTTCGCGGATGAGCGATTGCAGCTGCCCCGTCGCGTTGCCCTCGACCACCGCGGTCCGTTTCGCCGCGCCAAGGAAGGCCGCAACCTCATCGGCGGGGAAGGGCCACACGGTCACGACCTGCATCATGTTCACGGTGATGCCCTCGGCAGCGAGCCACGACATCGCTTCGCGGACGGGCATCTTGGTCGTTCCGAAGAGCACGATGGAAAGATCGGCGCCCCCCGGCCCGTAGTACTGCGGCGCAGGAACGATCTCGCGGGCAAGTTCGTACTTGCGCATGCGCTTGTCATTCTGCGCGTTGCGCATCTCGGCTGACTCGGCCGCCCAGCCGTGCTCGTCGTGCTCGTAGGAGTTCACAATCTGCTCGGCGCCCGGTACGCCGGGGAGCACCCTCGGCGAGACACCGTTTCGCGTGATCGCGTAGCGCTCGTAGTCCTGCACTTCGCCATCGACCTGCAGGTCGCCCCGGTCCACGGTGACCCGCGAGAGGTCGAAGGGCGCAACCGACTGCCGGTGGTCGGACAGGTACGAATCGCCAAGGATGATCACCGGTGTCTGGAGCCGGTCGGCGAGGTTGAACGCCTGCCAGGTCAGGTGGAACGCCTCATCGCGGTCGCCGGGAGCGAGCACCACGCGGGGGAACTCGCCCTGGGACGCGTGGATCGCGAAACGCAGGTCGGACTGCTCGGTCCAGGTGGGAAGCCCCGTGGCCGGACCCGGGCGCGTGAAGAGCCCCACCACGACCGCGGATTCGCTTATCCCCGCGAGTCCTAGCGCCTCGACCATGAGCGAGAAGCCGCCACCCGACGTCGCGCACATCGCGCGAGCGCCTCCAAAGGCCGCACCGACGACCATGTTCATCGCAGCAAGCTCGTCTTCAGTGTGCTTCACCACCACGCCGCGATCCTCGCCGTAGCGAGCCATGAAGTGCAGCAGGCTTGACGCTGGTGTCATCGGATACGCGCAGTACATGCCGATGCCGGCAGCAAGCGCGCCGAGCCCGACGGCCTCGTTGCCGTCGATGAGGATGCGCGCGGGTCGCCCTTCGAGCGGTGCCATGTCGATCGGGAAGGCGCACCCGTGCTCCTCGGCGAACCGGTAGCCAGCAGCGGCACACGCACGGTTCTGCTGCGCGATCTCGGGCGCCTTGTGAGCGAACTGCTCGTCGATGGAGTCGGACAGGTAGGACAAAGGAAACCCGATGTGGCCAAGGACCGCGCCGAGGGCGGCGGTGTTGCGCATGATCTTCTGCCCACCGGCCTCCGATACGATCTCGGCTAGCGGCACGGGGATGGCGCATACGCCGTCGCTTGGCCCGACGACGTCGGCGATGTCGAAGTCCGCGGGGTCGTAGATGACCGCCGCGCCCTCCGATAGCTCGCCCGCGTGCAGCTCCACCGTGTCGCGGTCGAGCGCGACGAGGATGTCCGTCGGGAGCACATGGGAATGGATCGGCTGGTCGCTCACGCGCACGTGGTAGGTGTTGTGACCACCTTTGATGAGCGACGGGTATTCGGTCAGGTCGAAGGTATCGTAGCCGGCTCGCACGAATAGCCTGGCCAAGGACTGCCCTGCAGCCTTGATGCCGAAACCGGCAGGGCCGCCGATACGGATTCGGACCTCCGTGGAACCGTACGGGTAGTCAGGCGCCATGCGCCGAACCTCCTTCGGGCGTGGGTGCGGGTCGATTGACGCGCGCGGGCTTCGCTATCCATTCTTCCCGTTTGGCGGCATCAGGGCGCGCCCGTGCGATAATCCCTGAATGGCAACAGAGAATGGACAAGACTCCTCCGGGACCAAACGGACCGTGCTGGTCGGCGTCACGGGCTGCATCGCGGCGTACAAGTCGTGTGAGCTTGTGCGCGAGCTGGTGCGATCAGACGCGCGTGTGAAGGTCGTGATGACAGAGGCTGCGACCAACTTCGTTGGCCCACTGACCATGCGCGCTCTCACAAACGAGCCCGTGGCCGCATCGCTTTGGGACGATCCGGGTTCCGCCCCGGTCCACCACATCTCGCTCGCGCAGGAGGCGGATGTGTTCGTCATCGCTCCCTGCACGGCGAACGTCATAGCCAAGATCGCGCACGGACGCGCGGACGACATACTGACGACCACCGCGCTGGCCACAGAAGCCACTCTCGTCATAGCCCCGGCCATGAATACGCACATGTGGCGTGCCGAGGCGACACAGGCCAACATCGAGACGTTGCGCGCTCGTGGTGCGGTGATCGTGGGACCGGACTCGGGCGATCTGGCCTGCGGAGATGTGGGCGAGGGGCGTCTTGCGCCGACCGCCGAGATCGCCGAAGTCGTGCGCGCCGAACTCTTGCGCACCGAAGATCTCGAGGGCGCGAGCGTTCTCGTCACCGCGGGTCCGACCTTCGAGCCGATCGACGGGGTCCGGTTCCTCGGCAATCGGTCGAGCGGCAAGACCGGCTATGCTATCGCCGAGGAGGCAGCCCGCCGAGGAGCGAAGGTCACGCTCGTGTCGGGGCCGACCGTCCTTCCGGACCCGTTCGGCGTCACTACATTTCGCGTCACCACCGCGCTGGAGATGCGGGATGCGGTGAGCTCGGCGTACTCCGGCGTCGACATCGTGATCGCCACGGCTGCGGTGTCCGATTTCCGAGCCGAAGCACCGGCGGCCGGCAAGCTCAAGAAGGGCGCTGTCCCCGGCGAGGTCCGCCTGGTGCCGAACCCTGACATTCTCGCGGAGCTTGGGGCGGACAAGGGCAACCGGGTGCTCGTCGGGTTCGCTGCCGAGACCGAGGACGTCCTTGGCTATGCACGAACCAAGCTGGCCGAGAAGAACCTCGACATGATCGTCGCCAACGACGTGTCCGCGCCCGGACTCGGATTCGGAAGCGACGTCAACCGGGTCACGATCGTAGATCACGAACATGCCGAGGAACTGCCTGTCCTTGGCAAGAGAGCGATTGCCCGCGAACTGCTCGACAGGGTGGCTGCTGTGTATGGCCGTCGCGGGCGACCGGGTGGAGAGGAGCGAACGTGAACATGCAGGGACCTGTGAAGAGACTATCCGTCTACATCGGCGAGGCGGACACCTACGATGGCAAGCCTCTACACGAGATGCTCGTTGAGCAAGCGCGCGTCGCCGGAGTTGCGGGTGCAACGGTGCTTCGCGGCGTAGCGGGATTCGGGGCAACCAGTCGCGAACATGCACGTCACGGCATGCGCATGTCGGTGGACCTGCCGCTGGTTGTGACGGTGATCGACGTTGCAGACCGGATCACCGCGCTGGCGGAGGTGTACTCCGAGATGATCGGGGACGGACTCATCACGCTGGAGGATGTGGACGTGCTCGTGTACCGGGGCGGCATCACCGGGGGGCCGGGTTGCGGCTGAGCCGGGGTAGCTCGCTGTCCCGGGTCGGCGTGTCGTGTCAGGGGTCCAGAAGCCTCTTGAGCCGGGCGGTTCGGAGCCGTAGCATACTGTCTCGTCGCCGGAAGGCGGGCATCGGGCTGTGGCGCAGTTTGGTAGCGCACTTGACTGGGGGTTAACAGTCGTCCAGACGGGAACGCCCTGGTAGATGAGGAAAGCGACTCATCTGCCAGGACTGTCATGTGGCTGATTCCGAGATGTTTGCCGAGCAGTCTTGACGACCAGTGCGTCACGCCCAGACGCTCGGGTGGGGGCGAGAGCGTGACCGCCAGGATGTCCTGACGGGTGGATGCGGGCAGTCGCGGGGGCACTGCACCACCCGTGCCGGAAAGGGCTTCGCTCGAACGCGTCGCCACAGCACCTCGGCATCGTGCTCCGGCACCGTGAGGACACTCGTGTGAGTCCACGGCCCCTTGCCCCAGACCACACGAAACCCGTCAAGATACTCCGGTCACACAACACTGGTCCTCGGTTGCCGTGCGTCGTCGAGTAACACGCATTGACAACACGTGCTACCGAGACTAGTATTGCCGAGGGCGTGGCACGAGTGGTCAATTCGTAGCACGCTGTGTCAGGGCGGAGGCGCTTCGGGCTCGCTCGCTGGTGCTGGATGCTTGTACACGCCGACCGTTGCAGCGGGGAGTTCCCCTGATGAGTAGCAGGAGATGGGTGCAGGTCGCCTCGGAATGGGTTCGGTCCAGACAAGGTCGATCATGTTACCAGGGGCTGGAGCCTCGCCGCGTGTGTGGAGGCATGTGGCTGCTGCTGGCCATCACAGTGAGTGTGAGTGCACTGGGTGGGTGTACACCCGATCGCTTTCAAGGGGTCGTAGACGACGCAGGCAGAAGGGTTGAGATACCGAGTGCTCCACAGCGAATCATTGCGTTGGACTCATCATCCATCGAGATACTGTTTGGGCTGGGTCTGGGTGACAGGGTCGTGGGCCGCCCGGAGCACCTCGAGTTCCCGCCCGAGGCTCTCAAGGTTGCCGACGTCGGCGACATCAACAACCCCGACATCGAGAAGATGGTCGGGCTCAAACCCGATTTCGTCATGATCACAAGCTCAGAGGGCTTCCGGGACTGGGTTCCTCAGGCGGAAGAATCCGGTCTGAAAGTCCTGACCTTCGACTACCCGTCCGATCTTCATGAGGTCTTCGAGCATATCAAGCAAGTCGGGAAGATGGTCGGCTCGGGTGACGCTGCTGTTACGCTCGCGAGCGATCTTCAGCACCAAGCCGATGTGGTTGCGAGTCGCGTTGAGGGCCTGTCCGAAGGCGAGAAGCCGCGAGTTCTTGTCATCACCTACTTCGGAGCCAAGCTCGGTACGTACGGCGACAGATCTCGCGAAGGAGATCTCGTGAGGCTGACCGGCGGACGAAAAGTGCTCGCCGACAGACTACCCGCCTCCGAGGGGAAGTCCGCCTATTTCGGTTACGTCAGTCCTGAAGCGGTGGTCGAACAGAACCCGCAGGTCGTTGTCGTCCTGTATTCGAAGCAGGGCGAAGACGACAAGAAAGCGGCTACCGCGGCAATCGAGCAAGTCGTGAGCACGGCGGGCTGGGGGGAGCTGGACGCAGTCAAGAATCGGCACATCTATGCGATCGACCAGCAGCTAACGTGGGCCAATCCTCGAATCGTGCAGGGACTCGAGGCATTCTCGAGCGTCATACAGAAGACCGACAGGGTAAGGACGACGAACCACAATGAGCAAACGTCGGGGAGCCCAAGACCGTGAGTAGGACCGGTTCGCGAGGCACCGACACTGGGTGCTCCTCACAATCCACCGAGGCGGAGGTCATCCGCACGGCCGAGCCGCGAACCAGATCCGCGACCGTGCGCTGGCTTGGGGCTGTTGCCATCATCGCGATACCAGCGGTCATGATTCCGGCCATCATGGTCGGCCCGATGAAGATCCAAGTTGCGACAGTCGTCAATATCCTGCTCGGCCACATGCCATTCGTGAAGTCGTTGGTCACGCCTTCTTGGAATGCCGAGCAGGTGATCGTGGTCATGAGTTTGAGACTGCCGAGGGTACTGCTGGCCTTCCTGGTGGGCGGGAGTCTTGCCGTGGTTGGAGCCGCGATGCAGGGCCTGTTTCGGAACCCGCTGGCTGAGCCGTACACGCTCGGAGTATCTGCTGGAGCCCTTTGCGGCGTTGCACTCGCGATGGTGATGGGTGTCGGGGTGGGGCTCTTCGGCTACTTCGCGGTACAGGGGATGGCCTTCCTTGGCGCCATGGGGGCGATTCTGCTTGTCTACTCCATTGCGAGAACCGGCAGGAGAGTCCGTTCAGAGACCTTGCTTCTCGCGGGTATCGCTATCGGTTTCTTGCTGCAGGCGGTCGTCTCCTTTCTCAAGTATGTGGCCCCTGCCGAGGTCACTAAGGACCTTGTTGTCTGGATCATGGGTTCGTTCTCGGCAGCGGGGTGGACGGATCTCAAGATCATGGCATTGCCGGCCATTCTCGGGGCGGGGGGAGTCATGTTGTTCTCCAAGGAGCTGAACGCTTTGTACTTCGGTGAGGAGACTGCGGCTCACCTCGGGATTGATGTTCAAGTGATCAAGTTGGTGATTATGGTCCTGAGCGCCATCGTGACTGCGGCAACTGTTGCGGTCAGCGGAATCATCGGTTTCGTCGGTTTGCTCGTACCCCACCTGCTCAGAATGCTTGTCGGGGTTGACCACAGGGTCTTGCTCCCGGCGTGCGTCTTGGCGGGCGGTCTGTATCTCGTAGCCATAGACGCGGTGATTCGGGTAATCACGTATCCCGTCGAGATGCCGATCGGCATCATCACTTCGCTAGTGGGAGTCCCCTACTTCATTTACCTGCTGAGAAAGAAAAAGACCTTCAGCTGGTGGGGTGAGTAGTGATGCTTGAAGCACAGGGCGTCGAAATCGGCTACGAATCGCGACCCGTCATACACAACGCGTCCTTCAAGCTGCATGAAGGCGAAGTCAGCGGGGTGATCGGACCCAACGGAACTGGGAAGACGACACTGCTCAAAGCGCTCAGCGCCGTTCTTCGCATCTCTGTCGGAAAGGTGGTTTGCGGGGCCGGGACCGAGCGTCGCGACTTGCACAGCATGACCAGAAAGGAAGTGGCCAGGCTCGTCGGCGTGGTGCCACAGCTTGCTGAGTATGGGGGTGCCTTCAAGGTCTTCGATGTCGTGCTCATGGGTCGCTATCCGCATCTCGATGGCTTCTTCTCCTTCGAAACGCCGGAAGATGTGAGGATCTGCGAGGCGTCCATGGAGCTCGTGGGCGTCGGCCACCTTCGCGAACGTTCCATGGGAGAGCTCAGTGGTGGCGAAAGGCAGCTGGTGGCTCTTTCGAGAGCGCTGGCTCAAGAAACGAAGATCCTCCTGCTTGACGAACCGACGGCTCATCTCGACCCGAAGTACCAGATGAGGGTGTTGGCTCTCTTGCGGGAGCTGACCCGGGACAGGCAGCTTACCTCTGTTGTTGTCCTTCACGACCTGAACTTGGCAGTCCGCTTCTGCGACCGGCTGCTTCTCTTGAATCGAGGATCGGTTCATGCCATCGGCACCACGTCAGAAGTCCTGACCCCCGAGAACATCGCCGATGTCTTCGAGGTCGATGCGGAAGTGACTGAGAGCGCAGACGGGTATCCGCACGTTCTGGTCAAAGGGGTCACGGACCAGCAGGTCTAGTAGTGGGTTTGATTGAGATAGGAGGACAAGGGATGTCGAGTCGCGTGAGAGCAAGATGGACCGTGTTGGCACTGTTCCTCGTCGGCGTGGTTGCGCCTGTGGCCTCTGGCTGCGCAGGTTCGAGTGCCAATGCCAGCAAGGAACCGGTTCAGCCGACGATCGAGCTGGTTCTTCCCGATGACTACGTCGAGGCCAACAATCTGGCAATGGGCGCCGTTACGGCGGACAAGATCGCAGACACAGCTGTGACAGGCGCCAAACTCGTGGACGGTGCGGTCATAGGCGTGAAGATAGGCACCGGGGCCGTCACCTCTTCGAAGATAGCCACCGGGGCCGTCACCTACGGGAAGATCGCGGGCGGGGCTGTCACCTCTGGAGAGATCGCGGGCGGGGCCGTCACCTACGGGAAGATCGGCAACGGGGCAGTGACGGGATCCTCGATCGTGAGAGGCACTATCGACACAGACAACATTGCCAGCGGTGCCATCACGACCACCGAGATTGAGGACAAGACGATTCGTCCCGCTGACATCGCTGACGGCGCCGTGACGAGGGCCAAGATCCAGAACAACGCGATCGTAGCGGACAAGATCGCGGACGGCGCCATCACAAGCTCGAAGATCAAGGCGTGCACGATCGTCGCGGAAGACATCGCTGCCGGTGCCATCACCAATATGGAGATTGCCGAGGGGACGATCCAGACGGCGAACCTCGCAGACTACATCATCACACACGAGAAGATCGGTCCCAATGCCGTGAACTCCTATCAGATCCTCGACGGCACGATACAGACCACGGACATCGGCGCGGGTATGGTCTGGACTATCAACCTAGACGACGCGGCCGTCACGAACGCCAAGCTGGCAACAAGCGCTGTGGCGACCAAGAACATCCAGAATGGGGCAGTCACCAAGGATCTGTTGGCTGCCAGCATACCCGTCTCGTATACGGGTTCGGTCACCGTGCCGACTGACGCGCTCGGCACCGTGTCAGTGGCGATTGACTTCTCGGCCGCCAAGTTCACGGCCACCCCGATGATCATCGTCTGCTTGGGCGGCGTCAGTGATGACGACGCCAGCATCGTGAACGTCCAAGGAACGGCAACGAGCAGTGCCGTCGGCAAGGTGGGCTTCAAGGTCATGGCGTTCAGCGGGGCTGGTTCGACCGCCGTGGTCAACTGGGT
Organism: Actinomycetota bacterium; assembly: GCA_030682655.1. Classification (NCBI taxonomy): domain Bacteria; kingdom Bacillati; phylum Actinomycetota; species Actinomycetota bacterium. The sequence continues at coordinate 23,666 of JAUXNU010000182.1, forward strand.
AGCTATCGGTCGCTAGTTACCAGCACGGGGCTTGTTGTGGCACAGCGTCAACCGAAGGAGGTACTGTTCATGCTTGGATTAACGCTTGCAGGGAAAGGGAAGACAGTCGCTATCTTGGCGGCGATCTGCACAGCTGTGCTGGCCATCGGGCTCTTCGGATACAGCCGCTTGGCCGGAGGGGGCTCCGCGAGTGAGGCGCCGCAGATTGTTTTCGCCGACAAGAATGGTGGATCACTGGACGCGTTTGGGAGCGCTGACGCGCTTGGGAGCGCTGGCACGTCTGGGAGCGCTGGCACGTCTGGGAGCGGCTCCAAAGGAGGCTCCGGGGGTTGGAACAACACAGTGGCAGGGGCCGGGAATCAAGGATCTTCGGAGAAGCCCGGTGGTGCGGGTTCGGAAACGAGGGTCGTCACTGACGACAGCGGAAGGGTCGTCAGGATTCCCGTCCAGCCCCAACGGATAGTCTGCATGGACACTGCGTCGACCGAGATACTGTTTGCCTGTGGACTTGGGAGCAAAGTAGTAGGCAGGGCCGACAACCTCTCGTATCCTCCTGAAGCGCTCAGTCTTCCGGCCCTCGGCTCAATGGGCACTCCGAGTCTTGAGAAGATGGTCGAACTCAAGCCGGACTTGGTCGCGATCTCAGGCTCGACGACCTTCCGTCGCTGGGTTCCGGAGGCCGAGAGGATCGGGCTCACGGTGCTCTCCTACAACTACCCGCTTACCGTAGAGGGCATCTTCGACATGATTGAACGCGTCGGTGACATGGGCGGCGCTCCTGACAGTGCGAGTGCCTTGGTAGCCGACCTTCGTGCAGAATGCACCAGGATCACCAACGTCACCAACAAGTTGTCGGCCAGTCAGAAGCCCACCGTAGGGATCGTCTACTTCGGCTCAAACAAGATGTACACATGGGGCGATGAGTCCCGCGAAGGAGCTCTGCTGCGAGCCAGCGGTGGTAGAAACGTCTTCCCGGGCTCCACGCCCATGGGCACGATAGCTCCCGAGTCGCTCGTAGCGCAGAACCCCGATATCATCATCGGGCTCTTCACGTTGGGGACCATGACCGAGGCCGAGGCGAAGGCTGCGACCATACAGAAGATCAAGACGCAGACAGGTTGGCAAACCATCAAGGCCGTGACACAGAACAAGGTCTATGCGATCCATTGGCAGGAGTGCTGGGCAGGTCCCAGGATCAAGCTGGGTATGGGCAATTTCTTCAAGGCCATACATCCGGAGCTCAACTAGTCGCGAGAAGCCGGAAGGTCTCCCGACGACAGAAGGGGTACGCAATTGAGAATCACATGCATAGTTTGGGGCTCTCAGATGCCCTTGATGCTTCGAGCTGCGAAGAGAATCAGCGGAATAGAATTCTCCATGTTCTCGTCCAAGATCTTGGGGCGACAACCGGAGCTGGTCGATGAGGCGCTGGCGGCAATCGATTGTGCTGACCTGGTCATGCTGTATCGCTCGAGTGAGCCGGTCTGGGATCGGATCGAAGCCAAGGTGAGGGAGGTTGGGGAGAAGAAACCCATCATCTCTCTCGGGTCCGATCCGGGTCTTTGGCTTCTGTCCACCGTCGAGCCCACTGTGGTGGAGACATGCAGCCTCTACCTCACCCACGGAGGAGAGGAGAACTGCTTCCAACTGTTCAACTTCCTGGCCAGCGAGGTCTTGAAGACCGGCTGCTACTACCTGCCGCCGAGATCAGAGCCTTGGGAGGGTGTGTGGCATCCTCGAGCGAAGCTGCACTTCGAGCGGACCGAGGACTACCTGGCTTGGTACCAACCGAAGCCGGCTGCGTTCGTGGGTTTGCTCACGAGTCGCTCGGCCTGGCTGTCGGGAGACCTGAGTGTGGAGACAGCCCTGATTGAGGAACTGGAACTCAAGGGCCTCAACGTGATACCGGCGTTCTGCTATTCGCTGAGCGACGAGAGCCTGGGCACTAGATCTATGGCTGGTGTCGTCGAAGACTTCTTCATCGTTGACGGTGAACTTCGGATCGACGCGCTCGTCAAGCTGGTCTTCTTCTTCCTCGGTTCGGCAAGGGGGGCTTCCGGGAAGCAGGACGGCGCTCTACCTGGAGTGGAACTCTCCAAGCGCATGAACATCCCGATCTTCGAGCCCGTGGCTTCCTACTATCGGACGGTCGAGGACTGGGCCGACGACCGGCAGGGCTTGTCGTCCGAGGTTGGATGGTCGATCGCGATGCCCGAGTTCGAGGGAGTGATCGAACCTCTCATCATCGGTGGCCTGAAGAAGGAGCTCGATGAAGAGACAGGCGCGCAGGTCGACATAAGGGTGCCCGTGGGAGATCGATGTGCCAAGGTCGCTGCTCGCATCAGCCGGTGGTTGGCGTTGCGCAACAAACCTGTCGAGGAGCGCAAGATAGCCTTCATTCTGCACAACAACCCGTGTGCCAGCGTGGAGGCGACCGTCGGTGCGGGAGCACATCTCGACACCCTTGAGAGCGTCTCGCGGATTCTTCACCAGATGAAGAACGCGGGGTATCGGGTCGATCCACCTGCGGACGGCAAAGCACTCATCGAGATGATCATGGAGAAGAAGGCTATCTCGGAGTTTCGCTGGACGCCCGTGGAGGAGATCGTTGCGAGAGGTGGAGCGCTTGCCTGCGTCGATGTCGACCGCTACAAAGAGTGGTTCGAACAGCTGGGTCCTGGCGTGAGAGAGAGGATCTGCGAAGCTTGGGGCGATCCCCCGGGCGAGTTGAAAGACGGGGTTCCTCCAGCCATGGTGCATGAGGGCCGCATCGTAGTCACCGGCATAGAGCTGGGAAGCGCCGTCGTCTGCGTGCAACCGAAACGTGGATGTGCGGGCGCCCGCTGCGACGGTCAAGTCTGCAAGATCCTTCACGATCCGGACGTGCCCCCTCCACATCAGTATCTTGCGACCTATCGCTATCTGGAGGACGAGTTCGGCGCGGACGCAATAGTGCATGTGGGAACCCACGGGAATCTTGAGTTCCTGCCTGGGAAGAGTGTCGGTCTTTCCGCAGACTGCTGTCCCGACATCAACATCGGGACCCTGCCGCACCTCTACGTATACAACGCGGACAATCCGCCGGAAGGGACGATAGCCAAGCGAAGGAGCTATGCGACACTCGTCGATCACATGCAGACGGTTCTCGTCGAAGGCGGGCTCTACGAGGAGTTGGCGGCGCTCGACGAGGCGCTTGCCGAGTACGAGAAGACGCGCCTCGCCGATCCGGGTAGGGCTCACGTCCTGCAGCACGTGATTCTGGAGGACTTGGAGAACGCTGATCTTCTCTCAGCACTTGGCCCCATCGAGGGACTTCCCTTCGACGAGATTGTGAGATGTGCACACGAAGCCCTCTCCCTCATTCGAACGACGCAAGTTCAGGACGGGATGCACATCTTCGGCGATCTGCCGAAGGAAGACCGGCTTGTCGATCTGATCGCATCGGTAATGCGGTATGACGACGGCGAGAAGGCGTCTCTGAGGAGTGTCGTGCTGGAGCTGATGGGAATCGATCTCGCCTACGCACTCGAGCACCAGGGCGAGGTGCACTCAGGGTTCCGGATCAGCTACGGGCGGATTCTGGAGCAGAGCCAGGACCATGCGAAGGCCCTCGTGAGGGAATTCCTCGGGCTTCCGGGCGCCGAACAAGACTCAGCGATGTTGGGGTGATGAAGGTGTCTGATGGCCTCATGATTCAGCAGGATGCAAGTGACAGTCTGGAAGAGAGCGCGCGCAAGGTGCTGGGAGAGCGGCTGCTCCATCGCGGCGCGATCTCCAAACTCCATGATCTTCGGGCTCGGGTGCTCGACTTGGCGCGTCGCGTCGATGAGTCGGATGAGATTGGCGCTCTGCTGAATGGCTTCTCTGGCGGTTATGTCGAGAGCGGTCCGTCCGGTCTCATAACGCGCGGGCGTGATGACGTCTTGCCGACAGGGAGGAACTTCTACTCCTTGGATCCCCAGCGTGTGCCAACGAAGGCGGCCTGGCGGGTCGGGCAGAGACTGGCCGAGGCCTTGATCGCCAAACATCTGGACGAGGAGGGGCGCTATCCAGAGAATGTCGCCATCTACTGGATGTGTACGGACATCATGTGGGCAGATGGCGAGGGTATGTCGCAGATATTCGCCCTCCTTGGAGTAGAGCCGATTTGGAAACCGAACGGTCGATTGCATGGATTCGAGATCACGCCTTCGTCGGAATTGGGGCGTCCAAGAATCGACGTGACGATCAGGGTCTCAGGAATAACGAGAGACAACTTCCAAGTCTGCATGGATGTCGTCGACGATGCCGTGCAGGCAGTTGCTGCCCTGGATGAGCCACCTGAGGACAACTACGTTCGAAAGCACGTGCTCGAGAGAGTGCTGCGTGACAAGGACAGTGCTCCCTCCGAAGCAGAATTGAGAAAGGCCGCACGGCGCATCTTCTGTGCCAGGCCGGGGTCCTACCAGGCGGGAGTCCAGCTCGCGGTCTATGCCTCCGCTTGGAAGGAAGAGAAGGATCTTGCTGAGATCTTCATCAAGTGGAACGGCTATGCGTACGGACGTGGTGTCTGGGGCGAGGAGTCCTTCCTCGAGCTTGCCCAGAGTCTGCAGACCGTGGACATCACCTTCAACAAGGTTGTCACCGATGAGTCAGACCTCTTCGCCTGCTGCTGTCATTTCGGCACACATGGTGGACTGACCGCGGCCGCACGCCACTTCTCAGGAAGAGAGGTGAAGGGCTACTACGGTGACACGAGGGATCCGCAGCACACCGAGGTGAGGGACCTTGCGGACGAGATCCGCCGGATTGCCAGAGCCAAGCTGCTCAATCCGAAATGGATCGAGGGGATGAAGCGGCACGGCTACAAGGGTGCGGGCGACATCAGCAAGCGAGTCGGTCGAGTCTACGGATATGCGGCTTCGACCCGTGAGGTCGACGACTGGATCTTCGATGACATCGCGAAGACCTTCGTGATCGATCAGGAGAACAGGGAGTTCTTCGAAGAGAACAATCCATGGGCGATGGAGGAGATTGCACGGAGGTTGCTCGAGGCGAAAGAGAGAGGTCTGTGGGATGCGGATCCCGACGTGCTTGACGAACTGAGGAGCCAGTACCTGGAGATCGAAGGCTGGATCGAGGATCGCATGGATGGGATAGAAGGTGACTTCCAAGGTGGTGCGACCGATATCGTTGAGTTCGACGATGCAGAGGGCTGGGGAGAGCAGATAGAGGCGATTAGGGATGTGCTAGATGCCAGGGAATGACCCGGTCGTGAAGGTGACGAATCTGACCAGGAGATTCAAGGACTTGGTTGCGGTCGACGGAGTCAGTTTCGACATTGCGTCGGGTGAGATATTCGGTCTCTTGGGCCCGAATGGCGCCGGCAAGACGACCACGGTCCTGATGCTTGCAACCCTCTTGAGGCCGACCTCCGGCGAGGCTTTTGTGGCTGGCCTGGATGCCTTCCGACGTCCCAAGGAGGTCAGGCGAAGGATCAGCTATGTCCCCCAGGGGATGGCGGTTGATTTCGCACTCACTGGTCGTGACAACTTGGACTACTACGCGTCGCTCTTTCGGATTCGGGGTCGAGACAAGATCGCCCGAATCGATCAGGTCATCGAGTTCCTTGGCCTCGAAAGCGTGATCGATCAGAGGGTGCAGTTCTTCTCTGGGGGGATGAGGCGGAGACTCGAACTCGCTCAGGCCATGCTCACCAGACCGAAGGTTCTCTTCTTGGACGAGCCGACCCTTGGCCTAGATGTCGCCGCTCGCCGTCGGCTGTGGGAGCTGATCGGAAACATGACGAGCGACGGGATCGCATGTTTGCTGACGACACACTACATGGATGAAGCCGAGGCGCTATGCAATCGAGTTGCCTTCATCTCGCATGGCAAGATCGCGCGATGCGGCACTCCAAGCGATCTTGTTGCCGAGATCGGGGGTGAGGCGATTCAGATCGATCTTTGCCGCCCCTTGTTCTCAGACAGTGTCATGAAGGATGTCGCGCGAGTCGCTGATGTCAGTGTCGAAGGACTGCGGCTGACGCTCGTTGCCAATGGTGGAAGGCACGCCTTGCCGAAGATCGCCGGAATCCTGCACTCGCATGATGTCGAGGTTGAGAGCATCTCTATCAGGCGGCCCAAACTCGAAGACGTGTACTTAGAGTGTGTCGACGGTTCGCAGGAACTCGTGAGCGCCTCAGAAGGGGCGGAGCTCAAGCGGATGGCCAGAAGGAGCATGAGTTGATTGCCGCACTCGATGTCGTGAGCCATGTCTGGCGCAGGGACAGAACCATCCAATTCAGGAACAAGACAGGCTTGGTGGCGGCGATCGTCACGCCTGTGGCCTGGCTTGCGGTCGTGGGCTCCCTGCCCATACACATGGAGGGCATACGTTATCTCGACTATGTAGCGCCAGCGATCGTCGTGATGTCCGTGCTATTCCCTTGTCTGCAAGGAGGCTTGCTGACCTCCTCGGACAGACAACTGGGTCATCTCAAGAAGGCATTCGCCACGCCCGCGCCCAGGTATCTGATGGCCATCGGCAAGACGCTGGCGGCCAGCACCAAGGCGTTCTTGCAGTTCGGGGCCGTCCTGTTGACCGCCGTTTTGCTCGGCGTGAAGTTCAGCGGTGGGCTTGCTGGCTTCTTGGTCATCTTGGTCTACACGATGTGCATTGCGCTGGGTCTCTCGGCGCTGTCCGTATCGATCGCTTTCGTGGTGGGAGACATGCACGCTTTTGGCTCGACCATGAGCCTGATCAGCCTCCCGCTCTTCATGGGAAGTTCGGCTCTCATGCCGATCGATAAGATGCCCTGCTGGCTGGCCTCCTTTGCCAGGGTCAATCCGCTGACATACGCAATCGGCGCGACCCGGGACATCATGCTCTCGGGGGACACCTCCAACGCGGTCTGGGGAATCTGCCTGGCCTGTGTCTTCTTGGTCGCAGCGATGTCCCTGTGCGCCTATCTGTTCGAGAGGGACAACTGATGAGTGAACGTGTGAATCCGAGGGCGGATGCTGGATTCAGTTCGATGTATCCGTTCACAGCCATCGTGGGACAGGGGTCGATGAAGAGAGCTCTGATCCTCAATGCCATCGATCCCAAGATAGGCGGCGTTCTGATCAGAGGTGACAAGGGGACGGCCAAGTCGACGGCAGCGAGGGCTTTTGCGGGCTTGCTTCCGGATATCGAGGTGGTTGACGGTTGCTCGTACGGCTGCGACCCCGCGAGTCGTACGAGCATGTGTCGTGACTGCGCGGAAGAAATGGGGCGGACTGGACGCGTGACCGCAAGCAGGAGAAGGGTGAGTCTGATCAACCTGCCCCTGAATGCCACAGAGGACAACGTTGTGGGCAGTATCAACCTCGAGCTTGCCATCAAGGAAGGCGTGAAGAGCTTCGAGCCAGGGGTTCTCGCTCTCGCTCACCGGGGCGTTATCTACATCGATGAGGTCAACCTCTTGGACGATCACATCGTTGACGTCCTGCTGGATGTCGCGTCCAGCGGCGTGAACAGGGTCGAACGCGAGGGAGTCTCCTTTGCGCATCCCGCTGAGATCGTCCTTGTGGGGTCGATGAATCCCGAAGAAGGGGAGTTGAGACCGCAACTCCTTGACCGCTTTGGCCTCTGTGTCCAAGTCGAAGGTGTCTTCGAGCTTGACGGGCGTGCAGAGCTCGTGAGGCGACGAGAGGCCTACGACGCAGAGCCCGCGGGTTTCGCCGAGAGATGGGAGACCGATGAGGCGGCGTTGAGGGAGAGGATCGTCCGTGCTCGCCAAGCAGTCGCGGCGGTCACGATTGCCGACGAGCTCATCAGTCTCATTGCCGCCGTCTGTTTGGAGAACTCGGTGAGCGGTCATCGGGCCGATGTCGTCATGGAACGTACCGCGAAAGCGATTGCGGCCTGGGAAGGCCGAGTTCGAGTGGCCGAGGAAGATATCTTGGCGGCGGCAGAGCTGGTGTTGCCTCACCGGCGGCGTGACCATGCTCCGTCTCAGCCGCATCAGGAGCATCAGCACGAGCATCAGGATGAAGACCAGCAGCAGGAAGAGGAGGAAGCGGCGAAGGGTGATTCAGCGCCCCGCGAGGAAGCCGCGGCTCCCTCTAGTCAAGACCGTGATGCACAAGGCGAGATGGAACAGTCGCGGGATCCGCAAGGCGCGAAGGGCGAAACGGAATCGTCCGATGGTCAGATGCAGGACAAGGTCTTTTCGACAGGGAAGCCGTATCAGGTACGAAGAATCGCTCCCAAGGAGAAGAGGGCGCTTCGTCGCGGCTCAGGCCGAAGGAGTAGAGCCAGGACGGCCTCGAAGTCGGGGCGGTACGTCAAGGCCGTCCAGAGAAGAGACAGCCGGGACATCGCAATCGATTCCACGCTGCGAGCGGCTGCACCCTATCAGCTCGCGAGGAGAGAGAGGGCGCTCGAGAAGGGGCTTGCCGTTCTGATCGAGACTGCCGACATTCGCGACAAGGTCAGAGAGAAACGGGTGGGCAATTTCCTCATCTTCGTTGTCGATGCGAGCGGCTCAATGGGAGCGCAACGCAGGATGATTGAGACGAAAGCTGCGATCCTCTCTCTTCTCATTGATGCATATCAGAAGAGGGACAGGGTGGGAATGGTGGTCTTCAGGGGCAATTCCGCCGAACTCCTGCTGCCGCCTACCAACAGCGTGGAGCTGGCACTGAGGAAGCTGGAAGAGATGCCTGTTGGCGGGAAGACCCCACTGTCATCTGGGTTGGCAAGGGCCTATGAGGTAGCCAAGACGCACTTGCGGAAGGACCCCGACACTCCACCACTCCTCGTCCTCATCACGGATGGAAGAGCCAACGTCAGCATGAGTGACATGAAGCCCCTTGATGAAGCCCGGAAGGTCGCGATAGCCATCGAGGAGGAGGAAGACATCAAGACCTTGGTGATTGACACCGAGAAGGACGGGTTGATCAGGCTTGGGATGGCTGCGGAAATCGCTCGCGTGCTTGGGGGTCAATACGCCAAGGTCGAAGAGCTTAGAGCTGAGGGCATCGTGGGTGCGGTGATGAGTGTCATCTAGCGACGTGCCTGGTTGCAGGTCGCGAATCGAAGAGCGTTGGCGAGCTGAACACAAGTCGAAGGGCAGACGAATGTCATACCACAACCGAGTGACGTACCCGTTCACCGCGATCGTCGGTCAGGAGGGAATGAGAAGAGCCCTGATTCTGAATGCGATCAACCCAAAGATAGGTGGCGTTCTGATCAGGGGCGAGAAGGGAACTGCCAAGTCCACCGCAGCCAGGGCGCTGGCAGATCTTCTTCCCGAGATCGAGGTGGTTGAGGGGTGTGTCTACGGCTGCGATCCAGCTGACGCGAACAGCATGTGTGAGGAATGCAGGGAGAAGACCACAGATGGCTCACAGCCGAACTCCACTTTCCGGAAGACGCGTGTAGTCGATCTGCCGGTCAGCTCCACGGAGGACCGTGTGGTTGGGACGCTCGATATCGAGCACGCGATACGAAGGGGAGAGAAGAGGTTCGAACCAGGAATACTGGCTGAGGCACACAGGGGCATCCTCTACGTCGATGAGGTGAATCTTCTCGACGACAGCCTCGCTGACCTGATGCTCGACACCGCGGCGATGGGCGTGAACGTGGTGGAGAGGGAGGGAGTCTCCCACTGGCACCCCGCTCGATTCATGCTCGTGGGCACGATGAATCCCGAAGAGGGCGAGTTGCGACCACAGCTTCTGGATCGCTTTGGTCTGTGCGTCGAGATCGAGGGCATAGTTGATGCCGACCTGAGGGTGGAAGTCGTCAAGCGGCGCTCGCGATACGAAGCAGATCCGGTCGCGTTCGCCATCGAGTGGGAGGAGGCCCAAGAGGCGGAACGAGGGAGAATCCTATCGGCTACGCGGATGCTGAACGATATCGAGATCTCTGATGAGATGCTGAAGTTGGTCGCAACGATAGCGATAGAATCGGGGGTTCAAGGTCACCGGGCGGACATTGTCATGACGAAGACGTCCAAGACGCTCGCGGCGCACCATGGGCGCGCCGTCGTTTCCAAGGAAGACGTGAGGGAAGCGGCGGATCTCGCGCTGCTTCATCGCACGAGAAGGAAACCGTTTGAAGAGATGGGTCTGGATCGTCGACAACTCGACGCGGTCGTGTCCGAAGCATCCTAGAGCCCGTGTCGGTCTGACTCCCTGGACGCCACGGCCGGTGCTGTGGTTTCCTGACTGTCTGTCCGTTTCGAGATCCTTCGTTATGCCGAGTGCTTCCACGACTGTGCAGGTGGCACTTGTCGCTGGGCGACATGTCTCCAGCCGAGGTCGAGCGGAGACTGGAGTAGGGTTGGCTCTTGGCCGCCGTGTCATGGTCCTAAGGTATCAACGAGAACGGGGCAACTCCATCGTCAGGGGATGGACACGAAGGTTGTACCGCCCCTATACTTCCCCAGGCGGCAGGAAACGCTGGCTGATTCCCCAGCAGCCAACAGCGTTTCCGCAGGCAGAACGTATCATCGGGCTGTGGCGCAGTTTGGTAGCGCACTTGACTGGGGGTCAAGGGGTCGCAGGTTCAAATCCTGTCAGCCCGACCATTGCTTCAATCTTGGAACCGGTCCCCATGGGCCGGTTCCTGCGTTTCCGGCAAGGGAGGCAACCGCCAAGAGACCGAAGTCCCGCGGATTCGGTCCCCGGCCCAACGCATGTCGGCGGTATCGATATACTGTTGTTCAAGCAGCGACGTCTGCCCGGGAGGCACGTATGACTGACACGGATGAGATGATCAGGGCGATTGGCCAGCACGCGGGGGAGATACGGCGTGACTTCGGCGTTGCGCGCCTCGGTGTATTCGGTTCGCGCGCTCGCGGAGATGCCGCGGTCGATAGTGATCTCGATGTGCTCGTGGAATTCGAGCGCCCGACATTCCGGAACTACATGGGTCTCAAGCACTATCTCGAGCAGTTGCTTGGCGTGACAGTCGATCTCGTGAGTGCGGCTGCCCTGAAGCCGATGCTGAAGGAGCATGTGATGCGCGAGGTCAAGTATGTCGCGTGACATTCGTGTGTACCTCGCCGATATCGCTGAGCGCTGTGAGAGGATTTCTCGCTACGTCGAGGGCCTTGATGACATCGCCTGGTCGACGGATGAGCGAACCCAGGACGCCGTATTGCGCAACCTCGAGGTCATCGGCGAGGCGGTCAAGCGTCTTCCACTAGGAGCCTGTCGGGAAATAGCCTGCGATTCAGGTGGCCGACGGAGGTCGATCGTTTCTAAGGCCCTTGAACTCGCAACATCGGGCGCTGGACGCTCTTTCGCGGCGCGGAAGGTCGCCATCGGCGTCTCTTCGGCGTTG
>JAUXNU010000183.1 GCA_030682655.1 Actinomycetota bacterium
GACGCCGCCAGCGCCGCCGTCGCCCAGGAGGAGTCCGCACGCACGGCCCTCGTCGCGATTCTCGACCGCCAAGGACTGTCGCCCGTAGGCGTCAGCGAACTTGCATCCGAAGCGGGCGTGAGCGCCGATGTCGCACGCAAGGTGCTCACGTTGCTCGCGCTCGACAAGACCGTCGTTCGCATCTCGTCGGAGATGCACTTCATGCGGTCGACCATCGCCGCCGCCCGAGCCACTCTCACGGCGCACATCGAAGCGCACGGGCCGTCCTCGGCAGCGGATCTACGCGATGCGCTGGGCGTAAGCCGCAAGTACGCGATCCCGCTGCTCGAGTACTTCGATGCGCAGGGGCTGACCAGGCGCGAGGGCGATCTGCGGGTGCTCCGAAAGGCCTAGTCCGCCGTTCGCCACCACGCAAGCCGACCGTTCGTCACAAATACCCGCCCGTTCGGGGTCGTTCCGTGAGATTCGGCACCATGGTGGCGACCGTTCGTCGCACCCTCATTCGCGCCTGTCTCGCGTTCACCGATGTGAACGGTAGGAAGGACGAGCGCGAGGTGGTGATTCAGATGCAGTGCGATCTGAGGCGGGCGCTGGGGTTGCGGGCAGAATGCGACAAGCGACAGTGCACGTATTGGACTGTCCTTGGCTCCGACGATGTCGAGCAGTGCGCCGTCGAGTACTTCGGGCTCGTGGGAGGACGCTGCGACTGGATCACCAACTGGCTGTATGACTACAAGGTCCAGCGGGACTTGGAGCGCATGGTCTACAACCACCTGAAACTTACGAGGCATCGCCTCGAGACAGGGTCACGCTGAACGACGCGCCACCGGGCGCGCCACTTGTCCCGACGTGCGCGGTTGGCTATGCTCACCGGGCACGGAGGCGGATGGGGCCTGGTGGCTCCCGCGGTCTTCAAAACCGTAGTGGGGCGTGAAGAGCGTCCCGGGTGTGTTCGATTCGCACGCGCCTCCGCCATCGCGCGCAACAGCGGCCCCGCAGATCGACCTGCGGGGCCG
>JAUXNU010000184.1 GCA_030682655.1 Actinomycetota bacterium
CCGAACGAGCCAGGTGTTCGAGGACGGTCCGGGGGTCGCTGCTCCGCCCGCGCGCACGGCCAAGGAGCGGCGGAGGACCCCGGCCTATTCGCCCAGATAGATGGAACAAGCTGCGAAAGCCTCTTCCGGAGTGCCGGTCCAGCGCCCACTGGGGAAAATGCAGGGCTCGTATTTCTCGCTACTGTAGGAGAAAAAAGCCATGGACAAGGAATCCTCGCTTCTGATGGGAAATACGACCTCACTCAAGCAGCAGCAGCCTCCAGAATAACGTGATGTCCAAGCCGTTCGAGCTGGGCGACCAGGCGTCGGGTCTGGCGTTCGGGGTCACGGCGCTGGTAGTAGTCGCCGCCCAGGTCTCGGTAGACTTCGCCGGTGGTGAACATGTGCCAGTAGGCGATGAGCATAGAGTGCTTGACGGCGCCCAGGGCACGGCCGTGGCCGATACGGGGGCGCAGTCGTCGGTAGAGGGCCTGCAGGTAGCTGCCGTTGGTGGCGACGGCGGCCAGGGCGGCCTCTTGCAGAGCGATGCCGAGCCACTTGGAGCCTTTGCGGCTCTGCCCGGAGCGGCGTTTGCCGGCGGACTGGTGGTTGCCGGGGCAGCGCCCGGCCCAGGAGGCCAGGTGTCCGGGCGAAGGGAAGCGGCTCATGTCGGTGCCGACTTCAGCCAGCAGGACCTCGGCGGTGCGATTGGCCACGCCGGGGATGGTCACGGCGAGCCGCACGCCGCCCTCGAAAGGGCCGAGCTGCTCCTCGATGGCGTCGGAGAGGCGGTCGATGTGCTCATCGAGGAAGTCGAGGTGGGAGAGGATGGCCCCGATGACCAGAGCATGGTGCGGCTCGAAGCGCCCCTCGAGCGCCTCCCGCAGGGCGGGCAGCTTCTTGCGGAGGCGACCCCGGGCGAGTTCCGAGAGGACCTCAGGGTCGGTGGTGCCCCGGACCAGAGCATCGAGCATGGCCCGCCCGGAGACGCCGAGGATGTTGGTGGCCACGCAGTCAAGCTTGATGCCGGTGTCTTCCAGAGCCTTGTGCAAGCGGTTGGCCTCCCGCTGGCGCTCCTGGATCTGGGTCTTGCGGTAGCGCGTGAGGGTACGCAGCGCCCGCTGCGGCTTGGGGGGCACGAAGCTGCCCCGCAGCAGCCCGGCCTCCAAGAGCCGAGAGATCCAGGCGGCGTCGGAGACGTCGGTCTTGCGCCCGGGCACCTGCTTGACGTGCCGCGCGTTTACGAGCAGGAGCTCGGCGACGTCCTCCAGCACGTGCCAGACGGGCTGCCAGTACACCCCGGTGGCCTCCATGGCCACCTGGGTCACCCGGTGGGCTTCCAGCCAGTCGCGCAGCCCCACCAGGCCGCGCACCGTCGTCTGGAACTCCGCGAGGTGCTCTTCGCGCCCCCCGCCCGGCGTGGGCACGCGCACGCACGCGGTCACCTGAGCCTTGTGCACATCCAGCCCGGCCACCCGCTCAAAGATCGTCTCCATCAACCCTCCCCTCACCGACGACAGGAAAAGCGCCACCTGCAGGGGCCTCCAAGACAGACGACTCTGATGGGCGTGCTCCAGGGCAACAGTCCGGTATCCCGGGGGAGACTCCCACGCCAAACTAACCACGGACTCACAGGCACCATGGAATATGCGGCGTCAGCAGGCGACGCCCACATCATCCCTTATTTCATCGGCCCGTGTATGCCCGCGCCGCGCGGGCAGGGGAACTAACCCGGACCTCACGGCATGCTCACCCCGCCCTCATCGTTCGCTCACACTCACCTCCCATACTGACCATGCCCGCCGCAATTCGTGCCGCACCGGCACG
>JAUXNU010000185.1 GCA_030682655.1 Actinomycetota bacterium
GATCTGCGCGCCGGTCTGCTGACCCAGCAGGTCGTAGGTGTAGGTCGTCACTGAACCGTCGGGAGCGGTAGAGGAAGTGGCGCGACCATCCAGGTCGTTTTGGAAGGTGGTGGTGGCGGTGCCCACATCAGACGGTGCCGCCTCACTCGCGACGTTGCCCGCTGCGTCGTAGGTCGTTTGAGCAGCAGACCCGTCCGGATTGGCTTGCGTGGCGACCTGACCGTCGACCGTGTAGCTGGTCACGGTCGCGGCCGTGGTGGCTCCAGGCTCGAGAGTTGCGACCTGCTCACCCTCGGCGTTGAAGGTCGTACGCGTGGAGCCAGCTACCTCCGTGCTTCCGCCCTCGGCAGTCGCGGTCGTCGCATTGCCTTGTGAGTCGTAAGTCGTGCTCGCCACACCGGGCACGAGGCTGTCGTCGGCCTTCTTCTCACGGCCGAGCTCATCGTAGGTGTGGGTCACGGTCGATACGGTGTTGCCGTCGCTGTCTAGAACCGTCTCGGTGACAAGCAGCGATGCCCCGTTGTAGCTCATCTGTCGCCAGTCGAGCTTCGCGGTCGTTGACTCGTGGCTGCGCCAGGTCTGGGTGGTGTTGCCGATCTTGTCGTAGGCCGTGTGCGTGACGACACCGGAAGCGTCCGTGCTTGCGGTGACACGCCCGAGCGCGTCGTAGGTGTTTGTCACGGTGGTCACACCGAGTGCGTCGGTCTCGGAGAGCAGGTTGCCGCGCGCGTCGTGGCTGTTGGTGCGCGTGAGAGTCTGGGTCGTGCCGCCACTTGCGAGCTGAACACCCAAGTCCGAGATTGACTCGGCCTCACCGGTGACCGTGTCAAACGCGGAGTAATCGGTGTGCGCGCTGTGAGTCGCGTCGATGCTCGAGAGCTGCGAGACCAGGCGTCCCTTGTGCGAAGCGACATCCTCGTACTCATACTCGGTGCGGGAACGCTCGCCGGACTTGGTGAGCGTCTTTTCCTCGGTAAGTACGTTGCCGCGAGCATCATAGGTCCGATACGTGGTCGAGCCTCCGCCGTCGGTCGTGCGGGTCAGATCGCCTGCAGTGTTGTAGACAAACGAGCTTGCACGGCCCGCTTCGTCCCACTCGAAGGTCACATCCCCGTTCGAGTCATAGGTGCGCTTGGTCTCGCGCCCAGTCGGCGATACTTCGCGAATAGGCAGGTTGGCCGCATCGTATTCCATGGTGGTCAGAAGTGTGGCTGAGCCCTCGTTGCTACGGGTGGCGCAGGTGCCCGTGGGGTTGTACTTGTAGGTGGTCACGCCATCAAACGTGCTCACCGTGGCCTCGCGACTCGCAGTGTTGCGGACGATCTCGCGGCGCATCGAGGTGTCCGCCTCGGCGTTGGCAACGGACTTCCAAGTTCCGTCAGTCGCGTACCCCACGGTCCACGTGGTGGTGGCCGAAGGCACGAGGATGCCCGCGACACGTCCGCCTGTGTACGGATAGGTGGTATCGAAGGCGCAGGCGGCGTCCTCAGCGGCGCGCTTGACGACAAGCTCGGTACCGGTCATGCCGTATTCGACCCGTGATAGCTCCTGGTCGGTAGCGCTCCAC
>JAUXNU010000186.1 GCA_030682655.1 Actinomycetota bacterium
CGGTCTTCGCAGCGTACATACGCGAATCCGCCACGCGGGTCAGCGTCCTCAGCTCGTTGCCATCCTCCGGTGCGTGAGCCGCCCCCATGCTCACGCCGGTACCGAAGAAGCGAGCGCCCACCTCCGCGAGAAGATCGCCAAACCGCATGTGCAGGACCTCGTAGCCCTCTCGACCGGCCCCCGGCAACACCAGTGCGAACTCATCGCCCCCGATGCGGTAAGCCGCATCGGAGACTCGACAGCCTTCCCGCAGCGCCTGAGCAACAGCAGCCAGTAGGGCGTCGCCCGTGGCATGGCCCCGCTCGTCGTTGACGCGTTTCAGTTCGTCGACGTCGGCGATCGCCACGGTCAGCGGTGTCTTGTCTCGCAAGGATCGGGCGAGTGATCTCTTCAGGTCTCTCTCGAACGCCCTGCGATTCCCGAGGCCGGTCATCACATCCTCGAGTGCCATGCGCTCCACGAGCCGATGCTCAGCTTCAAGTTCGAGTGCGGTCTCGTCGAGAGCCCTGGTGCGGTGCTGGAGCTGTTCAACCAGGACGGAGATGGCTACGCCTTCGACCGTGAACACCGTCACGCGTATCCACTCGGATACCGAAGTCATGAACACTTGCGGTCCGATGATCAGTGGGATGCCTGCCGAAAGCGAGAGCGCCGTGGTCGCGAGACCTGCAGTCGCTCCTCCTATCGCTGAGGCGAGAATCACCGCCGAAATGTAGAAGACCAAGGCCATGTCCGACCCCGCGAGATGGGACGCGAGGGCAAGCCGGAGCCATGTGATGGCCGCCGCGGCTACCGCGCCGACGAGGATGCCTGCGATCTTGTGTTGGCGCCAACTTGAGGGCACTGGTCCCGCCGAATCCACTCCTGCTGCCAGCGCCGCTTGTTCAGCGCCGTGCCGCGTGTCCGTCCAACGCTTGGCGCATGAGCAGACGCCCAGCGCCCTTCAGGTCATTCTACCTTCCGGCGTTCTGCTCGATGCGCTTGTTCGCTGAGTCCCGGACTACGCGGGAGGGCGGATTCGAACCAAGCTAGGCGACACGACCGTGAACGCTCCGGGCATCTTGACGCCGTGATCGCGGACGGCGTCAGCGACGAGTGTGGCCTTGTCGTCTGACGACAGACCCGACAGGCGAACGAGCAGCACGCCTGAGGTCACTCGCCCAAGACGAAAGACCAGTTCACCGAAGTCCTTGTCGACCGTCACGAGAACGCGCCGGTCATTGTTCGCTCGCTCGAGCACCTCATCGTCGGTTATGCCGGGAGCGAGTTCTGCGACGTATTCGACGTCGTGGCCCTCGTACCTGAGGCGCTCGACGATGCGAGTCTCGACACCCTCGTCCGCGAGGAGGTTCACGCGACGGACTTGGGGGTGGGGTAGGCGACGTCGGCCCTCAGTGCCTCAGCCCCGAACCGAACGGCCGCCAAGACACCCTCGCGGGTCAGGCGCGGATGTGCCTCAAGTATCTGCTCGATGGTCTCACCGGCGCCAAGGTCCTCAAGAATGGCTTCAGCGGTGATTCTGGTGCCCTCGACGATCGGTTTGCCCATCATCACGCCGGGCTCAGAGACTATGCGTTGCGCAGCCATCACAGACACCTCCTAGAGTGCCTACAACGATACCACCATCCGAGGACGTTGCCGTGCTCGGGAATCTCAGCGAACGTCTGAGGATAACCTGCGAGCAGGTTGACGCGCGTTAGGCAGCACTCACGCACCAGCATAGGCCTTGAGAATGCGGTCCATTTCCGTGTGCACCGCCTCGTCTATGTGCCGACGTTCCTCGTCGGCCGCAAACCATGCCAGAGTCCGCCGGATGCCATCCTGGAAGGGTATCGTGGCCTGGAAGCCAGGCACGAACGTCTTGATCTTGCTGTTGTCGAACACCGCGCTCCACGTCTTGTCGCCCAACAGACTGCCAGCCATCTGCGGTGCGACTCGCGCGATGAAGTCCGACGGAATATGCACGATCATCGCCTCGACACCCAACGTTTCGGCGATGGTCCGGTAGATCTGATTCCAAGTGAGCACTTCGTCAGAAGTGATGTGGAACGCCTGACCCAACGCTCGCTCATCCCCCAGCAGCCCGAGGAACCCTCGCCCAAAGTCGTCCGCATGTGTCACAACCCACAGCGACGAGCCGTCGCCGTGCACGATGATCGGCCGACCCGTTATCAGCCGATCCGCCAACGTGTAGCTGCCCCACCCGCCGAGGGCGATCGGGAGATTTGAGTCGTAGGTCATCGAGGGACGCACAATCGTCACGGGGAAGCCCTCATGGTGGTACGCCAGCATCAGCCGTTCTTCGCAGGCGATCTTGTTTCGCGCGTACTCCCAATACGGGTTGTGCAACGGCGTCGACTCCGTGATCAGATAGTGAGCTGGCGGCTTCTGGTACGCCGAGGCCGAGCTGATGAAGACATACTGCTTGACCCGACCTCGGAAGAGAGCAAGATCACGCTCGATGTCATCTTGCGCGTAGGCGATCCAGTCGACGACGACGTCGAACTCCAAGTCCTGCAAGGCGGCGCGAACGTCTGCCAGGCGGTTGATGTCAGCATTCAAACCATGGCTGCCAGGTAGATGCGCAATCCGCGACCCGCGATTGAGCAAATAGAGCTCGAATCCTTGGGCAATCGCCATCCGACTGACCGCGGCGCTAATGAAGCCGGTACCACCGATAAACAGCACCCTCATCGCAGGCCACTCTCTCTGGTTGGCTGTCTAGTCACCATGAGATGGCCGGCCCGAATCCGCGTATAACGTGGATCATCCGCGGGAACACGCCCGCGGTGCCGACACACGGAGGGACCGGCCATGCAACAGCTTACCCATATCGGGCTGGACGTGCACAAGGAGACCAT